>JAUZQS010000001.1 GCA_030950875.1 Mariprofundaceae bacterium
GCGAATGGTAATCTGCATGGCGGGGAGAAGCAAATTCAACCTTGACAGGAACACTTAAACCGGCTTGTTGCTCAATGTTTAACCGCTTATTCAAACAACTTCCCCTTGACCCTCTAGGAGGCTGTCCGAGAATAGATAGACCTACTGCGGAATCCCCATTTCGGCCATGATTCCCGTCTGTTTTCGTTAAATAAACCCGGCTATTCGCCTCAAACAGCCGAAAATCATGACTCGAAATGGGAATCCCTCGCTACGGTCTCTATTCTCGGACAACCTCCTAGCACATCAATTAATTTTTTAGCAATTTCTGGCATCCTTCACGAGCCTTGAAAAGTAGTTTACACTTTCACTTGTCTGTTTTAACTTTTTTCGGTAACCACGGAGTACCCTTATTTATTAAAAAATAGTAATAAAATCAACGCATAATGTTCGCCGAGAACACCAAATTCAAGTTTTTAAAAAACTATGTAACCCTTCAAAGTGTAAACCCCAATATGAAGGGTGCCCTACAGTCCGCCAAAGCGAATGATTTGCCGTTGATCCAATGGCTCACGTATGTACTCGAGGAACTTCCACGCTGCACCAATGATGATCAACGCCGCGCCTTACTGCCTCACCGCTTCGATATTCAACGACTGGATAATAGAAATACTGACGATTAACCCCTTGCTTTGACGCTTACCGTTGTGAAGAGCCGCATAAAGATCAAACACCCCACCGACACATAGTGTTATTTTGTGATAATAAGTCATGGGAAATTATAGGAAAAGCATTTACAGATTACTTCTTGAATGCTGATGAGCCGAGCGGGAAAGGTGCTAAAAAATATAGAGTTAAGTTTGATGAGCCAGAGAGTGATGATTATGAGAAAGCCATATTCTACTGTCTAAAATATAGTTTCAAAAATGCTTCAAGTACGGACGTGTCTGACTTTGAAGAATCAAATAATACAGCTGCATCATGTAAAGCATGGAGACAGGACTGGGGCATTAGATCATTTCAGTTCTTTGGCTGTGGAACTAAAACACTATTCAGGTACTGCAGAAATAGAAACTATGACGCTGATACAAGCCTGTCTATTGTAAAAGCCGCCCAAGAAGGCAACTGGCTAGAATTTATGAAAGAGTTTTATATATTAAAAGCTAATATTAAAACTATCTCGATCATGATTGAAAATAAATATAAAGAGACAGTCAAGAAAATTATTGGTTACTCACTAGAGAACGTAAATTTGGTAATTAAGGTAAGGGCAACAAAGATTCATTATGAACCGAGAAATGAGACCAGTATTACACTTATTTTAACTGAACCAAGTAGGGTCAAAGACGAAAAAACAGCATCCGTTTTCGATCAATTTATACATCCACCGCCAGATATTTTATCAATATAAACCCAGAGACCAAACAGGAGTAGAAGAGCCTTGCCTGCCATCGGTGCTGGTTCTCGTTCGTTTAGACGGTCAGTGGTTGTGAGGTAATTATGTTTTTGTCCCCGAAAACCCGTGGAAACCACCGACTTTACCCTCATTGCTTTCAAAGACCCCACCTTGCAGTGACCTGATCAATTACATGTTTTCCAGCAGTTTTAAGTGAATAATTTTATCTTCATTAAATTCAGGATAGAAAAGCCTCAATAAATCTAGAGTCTCATCAAGGCGCAACTGACCCGTAGCGGTTGGCCGGCCAACATAAGCAAAGGTCATCAGTGACCCCAGAGCAGGGAACATCAATCTAGAGACCAAGCCCTTTGACCCCATTGCAATAGTAATAATATTCTTTGAAGAACAATCTATAGTTAAGCGTGCCAAATTCTGCATATCACTTTGTGAAATTGCTGTACACGCTATTTTTACTATATCAGCACCCTTCTTCTTTGCCTCATTTACAAGTTCGACCAAATCATCATATGAAGGAGTACTTTTAAAATTGTGGTATGAAACCACTGCAAGTTTCCCAGCTTCATGAGCCGTCTCGATTACATCTAACATGATTTCCTTCGATAAAAGTTCAATGTCAATCGCATCTACATGTGAGATGATTGTTTTGAACAAGGACAGCCTCTCGGCTTCAGTTCCACACCAATCTCCACCCTCATCACTTGAACGAATTGTCGCAATAGTAGGAATATCCCGAAACTTAGATATCTCATTGAGAACATATATCGGGTCGCTATAAGCATATTTATCGACACGCAATTCAGCAACATCTAAGCCCAATGCTAAAGATTTTTTAATTGTATCCGAGGAAACATCGTCAGTATAACCGACGACAAGTCGCGGATTTCCTCCCAAATCAAGGGATCCTAAACAAAGCTGATGTGCATCTTTTGACACGAAACTCTCCTTCTCTATCGCTTCTCTATCGGTTGTTTTCCGACAAACTTAAAAGGCATCAAACATAAGTAGAGACACCCTCCACTCCAGCCAAAAGAATAGCAGAAACTCATCCATCGTACATTAAAATATAAATAGCCGACTCTACCTTGCTGTACTTATAGGCCATTATAAATCTTACACATCCAATCTGCAACCCTTTTACAGAAACACAAGATCTCAATATAAACATGCTTGTCAAGCAAAAGCCTTTTCCAATATAGAATGCGTCTGAAAATATGTGATTCTGTCAGCATAAGGGGATGTTGGTAGAAATGGAAAAAACAAAAATCAAGACATTAGAAGATATTTCCCGATTTTTATTGGGCGTTTCAGGTGCTCCGATAGCTCTTCACGGTAGCAAAGAAGATGTTTACAAATGGATTGGAAAATACTGCAAAAGGCGGTGAATTACAAGATAGATGAGGTCAAACTTGATCGATATTTAACGACCCCTTTCCGACCGCACGGGTTTGGCTGGCTTCTGACTGTCGGCTAACCATCATAGGCAATGTCTTCAGTTCTAATCATTGTTCCATCAAGCGCAGCACCAAGCAAGCTTGTCCCAGTGCTTGAAGGTACATTAAGCCAGTGAATTAAAATAGGCATCTCTATAACACACCGTTACACCACCATGTGATCCTTCCTTTTTATAAAGAAACTCACCTGAATTCGTATCATAAGCGCAATCGTGATATAATTTATGGTATTTCATGAATGATCATAAACCAGTGTGACACGACAAGGCATAAAAAAGCCTGCAAACACTAGGTTTACAGGCTTCCTGGATGCGTCTGACATCCTTTAATGGCGGAGCGGACGGGACTCGAACCCGCGACCTCCGGCGTGACAGGCCGGCATTCTAACCAACTGAACTACCACTCCAATAATATGGGCGCAAAGTAATCACTTTGAACCCGAAAATCAACCCCTAAAAGTTGAAATAAAACAGGCTCTGCATCTTACACAGAGCCTATCAATATGGTGGGCGCTGCAGGGTTCGAACCTGCGACCTACGGCTTGTAAGGCCGTTGCTCTCCCAGCTGAGCTAAGCGCCCGAAAAACAAGAAACATACCCTCTTGTTTTTGAAGACAGGTTACCCTGCCATCATACTTACTTTATTGCATCTTTCAGAGCTTTACCGGCTTTGAATTTAGGTGCTTTAGATGCAGCCACTTCAATAGCCTCACCCGTGCGTGGGTTGCGTGCTGTACGTGCTGCACGATCGACTACTGAAAACGTTCCAAAACCTACCAGACTTACTGATTCTCCACCAGTCATAGTGGAAGTAATACCACCAAGGACAGCTTCAACAGCATCGCCTGCCTGAGCTTTCGTCAAGCCTGCCGCATCTGCTACATGATTTACCAAATCTGCTTTGTTCATTCATTCCTCCCGCCACATTTAGTGGGTGCGAACTATACGCAAAGCACCCCATGGTCTGTCAACTTATTTCTTTAATTTTTTGGTAACTACCCAGGTCATCCCCTGATTTGCCCGATTTCTGCGTCAAAAATACTCAAGTGCAAGAGCACACTACGTATTTTTTCCTTGAACTCGAACAAATCAGGGGCGGTCTGAGCAGTTACAGCCATTTTTGGCTGGAGTGCTGAGTAGTTACCATAAAACGGGAGTGAATATGACCAGCTCAATTAAGGCTTTTTTGAAACTGGAATCGGCGGGGGGCATTGTGCTGATGGCCGCCGCTCTATTGGCATTCGCCTTGGCCAATTCGCCGCTATCACATTATTATAATCTATTGCTGAA
>JAUZQS010000010.1 GCA_030950875.1 Mariprofundaceae bacterium
ATAACGATCGGTAACAGAAAGCAATCGCTTGAAGGTGATATGCCCATCAATCTCATCGGTTTGATTGATCAGCACCATAAAACGCCGCACGCCGCGTTGCTGGGATAATACTTTTATCAACGCATAAGCATCCGTCAACGAGGTAGGATCAGGGGTGAGTACGACCAAAGCACTTTCTGCCGCCGAAGCAAAATACAATACATTATCGCCAATACCAGCGGCTGTATCAATGAGAATCAAATCGTAATCTTCGCCTGCTTCGCGCAGGCTATCGAGAATTGTTTGCTGCTGAGCAACATTCAAACTGGTCAGCTCATACAAACCGCTGCCACCCGGCAACACATCGAAACCTTGCGGGCACGATACAATAAGCTCTTTTAAAGGGGTATCACCAGTCAATAAATTGCGCATGGTGTGGCTTGAATGAATGCCCAACATCACATCAACATTGGCCAAGCCCAGATCAGCATCAATCAGCAACACACGCTTGCCCAATTGCGCTGCCCGCGCAGCCAAATGCACCGACATAAAGGTTTTACCAACACCACCCTTACCACTGCTCACCGAAATAACGCGCGGTGAAATAATACGACGAATATCCTTCACATGTTCATTGTCCCCATCGTCATTTATAGCATTCACGGCAACATCACTCATGTGTTTGTCTCCCTGTATTGTTTGCTGAGCAAGGTGGTTAAAGCGGCTGCATTGAGCCAGCCCATTTGTTCAGGCACTTCCGATCCAAAGCTGCAATAACTCATCGGCAAACCACTGGCCAGCGACCAATTCACAATCTTGCCCGGCTTCTGGGTTTCATCCAGTTTGGAAAAAGCAATGTCTGTCATATCCGATGCCACGGCGTGTTTCAATTGCTGCATGCCATCCTCCTCATCCATATTGGCTGGAAGCATCATAAAACGACGATACGATACATCACTTGGCAATGCCCGCGCCAATGTGTTCCACACGTCCGTTTGCCGTTTTAAGCTTGTATCGCGTTGAGGGCTCCAGCCTTCAGTGTCTATAAGCATGAGTTGTGCCGTTTGTAGTTGTGGTAGCATTTTTTGCACATCGGTGGCTTTTCTAAGCACCAAAAAAGGAATACCCAGTGTGTTAGCATACGCACGCAACACATCAAGCCCCGCCATACGTTCAGTATCCGTAGAAAGCAAGACAACACGCACACCTTTCATACTATAGTGTGCCGCAAGTTTGGCGATCAAGGTACTTTTACCACAACCCGATGGGCCTGAAAAAACCAACGCACTACGCTCTGTAAAAGGAGTCACCCGGTTTGCCCAAGCAATATTGTGACTACCCAAGGGTTTCTTTTGACTAAAGTCCGCTGCCATATCAAAGGCATAACTCATCGACACGCCCAGCTTGGCTAAATGGTCAAAAGCATCCCGTTCGGAGCCATTATTCAAGGTCTGACGCAAACGATCTGATTCTGCATGACCCAGCCCTTCAACAATACGTTCAAGTCGATCCAAGGTGATATCAGCCTCTCGACTTGGCGCTTGCACAACTGGCGAAACGGCGGCGTGTTCGTGGTGTCCATTGGCATGCGATACCTGCTGCGGCACATCCTTGCTATCCAAAGCAGCATGCACATTCCAAATGATTTCGCCCTGTTCATCACGACCTTTTTGGCGATCTAAAATTAACGCTTCGGGGCCCATATCCTGGCGCACTTTGGCCAGTGCTTCATGCAACTGGGGGGCAGTAAAAACTTTAATTCTCATCGTATAAACTCACTTTTGCCAAGGCTTGCACGTCTGTTTGTGGAGGGATTTCAGCGATAGACAACACCACAATCCGAGTCATCACCTTACGCAACGCCAGCGACAATGGCCCACGCAATTGTGGTGTAGTCAACAGCACCGGCACATCCACTTCATATTGGCTGGCAACTTCATTTATACGTGACATAAAGCGTTGCCATTCCGGCATATCCAATGGCAAAGACCAGCCCGCCTGTTGGCCCAAACGTTCCATCATGCGCTGCTCCAGTTCACCATCCAGCATAAATACAGCCAATTCACCTTGCGGATTCAGATAACGCTGAGTGATAGTACGCCCCAAACGTTCTCGAACTTTTTCCACCAAATCCGACAAACTCAATTGTTGACCTGCCTGATCCGATAAGGTCTCCAAAATAAGCATCAAATCACGCACTGGAACCCATTCGGCCAACAAGCATTGCAAGACATTCTGCAACAAACCAACAGAGACCTGACTTGGAATAATTTCTTCGACCACTTTGGGATGACGTTCAGAGAACTTGGCCAACAAGTCATGCACTTGGGTGCGATCCAACATTTCAGATGCCTGAGCGCGCAAAAGCTCTGTCAAATGGGTAATAATTACAGTCGATGGCTCCACCACAGTATAACCGGACAATTCCGCTTGCTGACGTTTGTCTTCTGATATCCATAAAGCAGGCAAGCCAAAAGCCGGTTCCTGGGTTGCAATGCCTTCAATCGCAGGCCCTGTCACCTGACTTTCCAGAGCCAATAAATTATGTGGTCTGATCTCACCCTTACCCACCACAGCGCCACGAATCAAAATCTGATAATCAGACACACCGAGTTGTAAATTATCCTTGATATGGACAGGAGGTAACACAAAACCAATCTCTTGGGTAATTTGGCGGCGCACCTTTTTCATGCGCTCGAGTAAATTCCCTTCGTTGTTGTTTTCCACCATATCAATCAAACCGTAGCCAATTTCAAGACGAATGGGATCTTCAACAAGCAGATCATCCAACGACTCTTCCATCGTCGGCTCAAGCTCCGGCGTAACATCTTCGGCCACCGGATTCATGAGTTTTTCTTGCTCCCCAAGACGCAGATACCAACCACTCACACCCAACCCCATCGCCAGCAACATGAATGGAATGAATGGCAAACCGGGCACCAGACTTATCAACACCAGAGCACCACTCGCAATCCAATGTACTTTAGGATATTGGGTGAATTGCTCTTTTAATTCGAGGGGCAAAGCCACATTACCACTGGCACGTGTAATAATAATGCCTGCAGCAGTAGAAATAATCAGCGCAGGTATTTGTGACACCAAACCATCACCCACCGTCAAAAGACTGAACACCGACGCCGCATCACCGACAGTCATATCATTCTGCACCACTCCGATAATCAACCCACCGATGAGATTAATCATGGTAATAATCAAGCCGGCGACCGCATCACCACGCACAAACTTGGAAGCACCATCCATAGCACCATAAAATTCTGCTTCGCGCGAAACATTTTCGCGCCGGATGCGTGCATCCGCTTCATTAATTAAGCCGGCATTCATATCCGCATCAATTGCCATTTGTTTGCCCGGCATCGCATCGAGTGTAAAACGTGCCGCCACTTCGGCGATTCGAGTCGAACCTTTGGTGATTACGATGAAATTAATCAACACCAAAATAATGAAGATAATCAAGCCGACCGCCATATTACCGCCAGCCACAAAGGCTCCAAAACCCTGAATAACATGCCCTGCCGCCGATGGCCCCTCCTGACCGTGCAACAAAATCAAACGGGTGGTTGCCACATTCAGTGACAAACGAAATAAAGTAGTCAGCAACAATAACGAAGGAAAGACGGAGAATTCCAATGGTTTGGTGACATACAGAGAGGTCAATAAAATCAAGATAGCGATAGTTATATTCGCTGCCAGCAGGACATCCATCAACCAGGTTGGCAATGGCACCATCATCACCAGCAAGATACCCAGCACACCGATAGCCAACAGCACATCCGTCTGTCTTCCGATACGCCCTAATGTTATGGATGCGGCTGATGCCATGAGTGCTAGTTCTCCCTTTCGTTGTTATCTTAGTGTGGTTTTAACTTGAATACTTCGGCCAAAATAATGGCAATGGCTTCGAACAGGTCTTCTGGAATTTCATCGCCAATTTCCACATGCTTAAACAAGGATCTTGCCAAAGGTTTGTTTTCATGCAGTGGAATTTTATTTTCGCCTGCCACTTCTCTTATTTTTGCCGCGATATGACCTTTTCCTTTGGCCAAGACACGCGGCGCTCCCAAGCCTCCCGGTTGATAGGCCAAAGCCACTGCAATACGGGTCGGGTTGGTAATCACAACATCGGCATCCGGCACATCTGCCATCATTCGGTTTTGCGCCTGTTGCATTTGCATCTGACGAATCTTGGCCTTTAATTGCGGATCGCCTTCACTTTCTTTGTGTTCGTTACGAACTTCTTTTTTCGACATACGCATCGATTTCATATGTTCCCAGCGTTGATACAGCACATCAGTCAAGGCAATGAAGGCAAAAATCACTGCAGCTAACGTAACGATGCGAATGCTGCCCTCCACCACCAAAGCACCAATATCGGCAGGTGAGCGAAATGCCGAGTGCAACACTTCAGCATATAAATCATTCACAATCACATAACATGCTGTTGAAACCACAACAATTTTAAGAATCGATTTGACAAACTCAGCCAATGATTTGGTTGAAAATAAGCGTTTCAAACCTTTCAGTGGACTAATCTTTTCCAATTTCGGTTGTAGGGTTTCAAAGGTAAAAACAGGCCCACTAACCGCCGCAGTAACCATCATCCCCAGCAACACGATCGGCAAGGCTATCGGCACAACCACCATGGCCATATCGCCGCCTATAGAAATCAACAGCGATTGCATGCCCTGTGGATTGACTTCCATAGTAGCTTTTCCAGAAAGATAATAACCCATCATATGTATCAACGTATCAGCCAACCAGCCACCGATACCTGTCGCCATAATCATCACCAGCACTGCAAATGAAATGGCCGTAGAAGGTTCTTTACTGCTAGGTACCTGGCCTTTTTTACGGGCATCCTCCAATCGTTTCGGGGATGCCTCTTCGGTTTGTTGACTTTTGTCCTGATCGTCAGACATAGAGAGTCAAAGCGTCAAAAAATGGACGCATCATCCTGTTTCGTTGTTCTTGTTTTGCTTGCATAGCGTTAAGCTTGCAATAAGCAGGCCAATATAAGGCACGATGTGTGTGTTGTTTTGATCGTAACTGCTCAGGTTATCCCCTGATTTGCCCGATTTCTGCGTCAAAAATACTCATGTGCAGGAGCACACTACGTAACTTTCCTTGAACTCGAACAAATCTTACCAGTTATCATCTTCCCAGTTATCATCATTTCTTTGGGCTGGTGCAGGCGGATGACCATCGTAAATCATAAAGTTTCGATTTTGTCGCCATGCTTCGCGGGTAAACACATAGGGATCAAGTGCCACCTCATCACGCATATTGGATGCATCAAGCAAGTGGGATCGTGTATCAATGTATTTAAGCACCGCGATTGGAAAAGTGACATAGGGTGTTACAACCAACCCCGCCCAAAACAACGGATCTGTTGCTGTGGATGTAATAAAATCCGGCGTATCACGCACCGAACTGGGCCCCGCTAAAGGATAGACAATATATGCACCTTGTGAAAAGCCCCAAATGGCAAGTGTTTGGCCGAAATCCTCTTGATGTCTCTCAAAACCCATTGATGATGCCACATCAACGAAACCTGCAAGACCAAGCGTGCTATTGATCATAAAACGCATAAAATCTTTGCTGCCTTGCGCTCCTTTGCCTTGCAAAAAATCATTCAGCACAGTATTCAGATACGTTGTGTTGTTATAAAAATTGGATACCGCTGTACGTATCGGCTTGGGAACAACGGCGCTATACCCCTCTGCTGCGGGCTTTAAGCTGACAACATCAATGCTATCGTTGATCGTATCACTGACTCGGTTCACCGGCTCAATTGGATCAAAATGGTTTTCTTGTGTCGCACAGGCAGAGAGGCTGAAGATGAGAAACAGCACAATAATATGGAATGGTATTTTCATGATGCCGAACTATGCCTTGGCGGCAAACAATTGCACCATCGTAACTACTCAGGTCATCCCCCTGATTTTTCCAATTTCTGCGTCATAGTACTCAAGTGAAGGAGCACACTACGTATTTTTCCCTTGAACTCGAACAAACCAGGGGCGACCTGAGCAGTTACAGCCATTTTTGGGTGGGGTCTGAGTAGTTACGCACGAGCTGACATATCCCAAAACCACTGAATACTTTAATACACCGTCATTTGTACCGTACACGCTATAGTATCCCATGAGCTCTATGACACCAACAAGCATAAAAAAAACCTGCAAACACTAGGTTTACAGGCTTTATGGATGCTTATGACACCCTCTTTTGGTGGAGGCGGTGGGAGTCGAAGATCAAATAAAAGCTATGTATACCAATGGTTTAAAGAATCTAACTAATTAAATGTTAATTAATACCGTGTTTCCTTTAGCTTTTTAAGTATAGTAATAAAAAACTAAAAGTCAATTTCGGTTTAGAGTAACATTTTTCGTGGTGTAGAGTTGCTGCTGTGATGAATAAATCTAAAAATATTATACTCGAATTGGCTCTGAATGTCTAACAAAAACCAGTTAGTTAGTATGCGTTTAGTTACGTTGAGAGAAATCCTGTCGATTTTTCCTGTTTCGAAGTCAACCTGGGTGCGTGGCGTAAAATCAGGAATTTATCCAGCAAGTATAAAAATCAGTAAAAGAAGTGTGGCTTGGCGTGAAAGTGAAATCATAGAATTATTGAATAATTTTTAACGATATAAATATATCGTTGTATGATATTTATATCATTGCAATGATATACTTCTAATATATTAAACGGTTGTACAAAAATTAGACGGCAAGGATATCTCTTTTTACATCCAGAAATGAGTTTAAATATAACCCAAAGTGTCATGCTGTATTTTTATAAGTAGATTAATAATATGGATAAAAAATCCCTTTCTTGCGCTAGGCAAGAAGAACCTAAATATGAGATTACTTTATATGTGGATGTTATGCTCGTTTGCTTGATTAATAACGTTCACCCGCAAGGTTTCTTTACTTATTTCTAGCAGTCCTTCTGAGGCAGACGCTTTGACATTCGCCTTCTTTTCATAGTGTGTTAATACATCAAATAAGTGCCACAGTTGCGTTCTCCCCGTTGAGTGAACAGGGCTAGGGAAATCATCGGAATTTTTATAGCTTTTATTTATCATTTGGCGGGTGATGCCTAGATATGCAGCAGCCTCAGTTGCATTAACATAATCTGGTGCGGATTCTTTCATATGTGCGCCAGGTATT
>JAUZQS010000100.1 GCA_030950875.1 Mariprofundaceae bacterium
TAAACATGATTGATATCCCGCATCATAAGTTGCAGGCCACGGTGTGGCATAAAATTCGATTGATCCCATGCAAGAGAAACATCTTCACGCCACTCTGGCCACTGACCAAATTCCATGCCCATCATTTGCAACTTTTTGCCAGGGTGGGTCATCATATAACCATAAAGAAGGCGTAAGTTGGCAAATTTTTGCCAGTCATCACCGGGCATTTTTTCTGGCATCGAACCTTTACCATGCACAATTTCATCATGAGAGAATGGCAGGATAAAATTTTCAGTATGTGCATAGACAAGAGAAAAAGTAAGTTGGTGATGATGGTATTGACGATGAATCGGCTCATTCTCAAAATAAGCTAAGGTATCATTCATCCAGCCCATATTCCATTTCATGGTAAAGCCCAAACCACCCAAATAAATAGGCCGTGATACCATCGGCCATGAGGTTGACTCCTCAGCCATTGTTATAGCACCAGGATGACGTTCATGAACCAGCGTATTGAACTGTTTCAAAAACTCAACAGCTTCCAAATTCTCACGCCCACCATACTTATTGGGCATCCACTCACCTTCTTCACGTGAATAATCCAAGTACAACATGGAGGCCACTGCATCCACACGTAACCCATCAAGATGAAACTCATCCAGCCAAAATAAAGCCGAAGCAATCAAGAAGTTTCGCACTTCATTGCGTCCGAAGTTAAAAATATATGTGCCCCAATCTTTATGCTCGCCCAAACGTGGATCTTCATGTTCATATAAAGCTGTACCATCAAAGCGCGCCAAACCATGGCTATCTTTTGGAAAATGTGCAGGCACCCAATCCAGAAACACGCCAATGTCATGTTGATGGCAGTAATCGACAAAATAGCGAAAATCATCTGGCGTGCCAAAGCGGCTTGTGGGGGCAAAATAGCCCACCACTTGATAACCCCAAGAGCCATCAAATGGATACTCGGTAATGGGCATCAATTCAATATGCGTATAGCCCATCCATTGGCAATATTCGACCAATTGATGTGCAGAATCACGATAACTTAAATAATCATCACCTGCTTTGCGCCATGAGCCCAAATGAACTTCATAAATAGACATTGGTTGATCAAGCGCTTGCTTTTTCGGGCGGTTTTTCATCCAGCTAGCATCATCCCAAGTATATTTCTTAGAATTATGTACCACACTGGCTGTATTTGGACGCATTTCCATTTGTTGGGCATACGGATCGGTCTTTTCTAGTAACTCACCATCTTGGGTACGTATTTCAAATTTATAAACTTCTGATTCACACAAGCTTGGAATAAAAATTTCCCAAATACCTGAAGATCCACGCAAACGCATGGTATGTTCGCGCCCATCCCAATGATTAAAGTTACCTACCACCGATACGCGGCTTGCATTGGGTGCCCAAACCGCAAACGTTACGCCAGCAACACCTTCATGCTCACGTACATGTGCGCCAAGTACTTTATATTTTTCAAAATGATTGCCCTCACCCATCAAATGCAGATCCATATCACCTAAAAATGGAGAAAAACGATAAACATCCTCTTCTTCCCAGCTATGACCTTCAACATTTTCAATGCAAAAATGGTAGGTTTTATCAAAACCACCTTTTTTCCATAACAACTCAAAAATATCGGTTCCCTCAATACGCGACATCAGGGTTTTTTTCTTCCCACTCAACAACCACATCTTTTCAGCATTGGGCTTAAAGGCTCTGACAACGATTTTACCACCTGAAAGCTCATGCCTTCCTAGGTATGCAAATGGATCATGGCTACGCGCCTCAATAATTTCCCAAGATTGTGATGAAAGACCTTGCATATAACTCCCCTTACTAACCCAGATTGTTCATAAATACTGTCGTGCCCTTGCTTGTTCTTTTACTCGCACCAAATCCCTGCCCCAAGGCACCTTCTCTGCGCGGGGCGCATTCACCTAGTCAGCCGTCCGTATGCACTGCTACGAGCTTCTTCTTCAGAAGTCGTTGCAAACAAATGCTCTGCGCAATCATTACAACGATTCATGAACAATCTAGGCTAAAACATTAAAACAGATGTTGCCCCAATGATTCTCTGCCAAAGCATGCGGAAAACAGCGGATAGTCCACATCGCCTGAGCGCATGGAAATATACCTGAATATTATATCTTCGTCAGCATAACAATTAATTTCTACCTATAAAACCCACACCACTCATACAAATAAGAAAGCATCGCAACTGCAATTTATAAAAGGCAATGCCATGAAGTATCTACTTTGAAATTAGCGCAGCTATTCAGTTCACCATTGATTTTATCCGATATATCCCTTGTATCGAGAATCAATTGATAACCACGATTTTCATCATAGATTGCCAATATCAGCACTTGGGAATGACGTTTTTAGAGCTAGGTTAGGCGTCTTGTGAGCAAGCTGAAGGCACACCTAGATCCTGCAAGTGTTTACACATACATAGCGCAACCTCTTGATTCACCTGGACTATTGAAAAAACACTCATCACCAATAAGGTGACCACGTGTTTTTTCAATACGCCATATAAACCAACATCTTACACTCTGCACGTACAAACACTTGCAGGATCTAGGT
>JAUZQS010000101.1 GCA_030950875.1 Mariprofundaceae bacterium
CTGGCTGCATCATTGATAATACGCGCCATAAACGAATCAATTAGATCCAAGGCGGATATATCGACAATCACCCCCTTGGCATCACGAGCATTGATCTCATTGAGCAGATCTGCTTGAAACCCCATCGCATCTTCATCGATCAAATCCAGTGGTAAGGCGGTAATCAACACCTCGCCCAATTTCATAATGGCAATTTTCATGATGCAGCCCCCGTATGAATAATTTTCATACCCACAATGCGCAATGCATCCTTGATGCCACTCTGCAGGGAGCCTGCGGTGCGCAGGCCGGACAGATCCACATTCAGGCGCACCAGTGTTTGTGCAGAATCCGCCGATATGCCGGTCAGCACCACTTCAGCCCCCAGCATGCGTGCCGCATCCACGGTGTTCATCAGATGTTGGGCGACCCTGGTATCCATCATCGGCACGCCGGTGACATCGAGTACAGCCACTTGCGCCTGATTATCGACTATGCCCTTGAGCAGGGCTGTAATAATCTGTTGTGCACGCGGTGTGTCGATCACACCGACCAGCGGCATCACCACCACCCCATCCCACAATTTAATCGCCGGTGTGGACATATCCAGTATCGAACGACTCTGCTCCCGCATAATATCTTCACGAGTGAGGGCATAAGTTTCAATAGTCACCATGGCGAGGCGATCAATAATAACGTTCATTTTGACAATTTCGTTGTTCAGGTGCACAGGATCAGCTTTAAACGCTGACTGCATAAATGGCAGCATGGCGGACTTGAGCGACATCACAAACATGGCAGTTTGGCTTGACGAGAAGCCCTGACGGGCACGGGAAGCACTGATTTCGCGCAAGCGAATCATTGAAGGTTCAAACTGCGGCGCTTTCAGATCATCATAATCCTCGGCGGCAAAGGCCAGTGTCAAAGCATCGACCAGCGATTTGGCTTCTACGCGCAAGGCTTCTGTACTCATCAACATATCGGTTCGCCTGTCATCAGCACCAGCACCAGATTCTCGGTCAATCACTTCAATCCAGACATCAAGAATATCGGCTTGTTTATCTTTCATCAATTCTGCAATAGAAAATAGCTTGGTCATGGGATCACCTCAAAAAATATAGCGGTAAGTATAGCCTACTCCCCGCCTAACTCCATAAATAATTTGTAACTACTCAGGTCATCCCCTGATTTGCCCGATTTCTGCGTCAAAAATACTCAAGTGCAGGAGCACATTACGTAACTCTCCTTGAACTCGAACAAATCAGGGGCGACCTGAGCAGTTACAGCTATTCTTGGGTGAGGTGCTGAAAACCCAACGAATGAATAACAATAACTTAAGTGTACCCAGGCAAGCAAGGATGATAATTGCAATATAGCCAAGGCTGTTTCTCTAGGAGGCTGCCCGAGAATAGAGGCCGTCGCGAGGGATTCCCATTTTGAGTCATGATTTTCGACTGTTTAAGGCGAATAGCAGGGTTTATTTAACGAAAACAGACGGGAATCATGGCCAAAATGGGGATTTCGCAGTAGGTCTTTCTATTCTCGGACAGCCTCCTAGAATCACTATAGCCCCCATTTACCAATATCTGCTATAACCAAATCTCATAAATGAGTCGATTGCGGGCTTTTCTGAATATGGTTTCTGTGATCTTTATCGACTTTTCAACACGATAGAACGCATTAGTTTCTTGCGAGAATAGTTCAGTAGTAATGAGGATGGCGTAAGTTTTAGCTTGATTGCCCGTGTCAGTGATAACGACCAGTCTTTCAGGCTGCTTTATCTTATCATGCCTTTATCGTAGAAGATACAATTCAAACAAACGACTCGAAGGCCGTCCGTTATTGCGTTAAAGGGTAGCGTCCCGTTTATTCAATGTTTTTAAAAGTTAGGGGGAAGAGAAATGGCAGTAGCTCATCAAAGACCAAGCCTTTTAGTACGCTGGTTGAAATGTTGTCCAAAATGCGACACAATATTTGCCTTGAAACGCGTCAATAAGTCAAAGCAACTCAGTGGCGTCATCTGCAACTATCAATGTAAAGCGTGCCATGAAGTGATTCAGGATTGGAATCCATCGAAAGCTGTGAGATTTTAAAAACAGAGTATGACGATAAGCTGAATATTAATAGGGGGGGATTAGTTATGGGGTTGAGAACAAAAGGTAAAGCTGTTTTTATATTTATCATCATGTTATTTTCACCATGTGCGATGGCTGGCGTGATATCCGATGATATCAAGGGGTCATGCTCTGCTGAATATCAGAAGTATCGAAGTACGGTTGATTATTTTGCGATACGGATGCGCAGTTATGTAGAGACTTATGGTTGTGGTGTTGTTTCAGCTTATGGTGTGTTTGCAGAAAATGATATGGATAGAATAGAGCAATGGGAAGATGACCCTGCCAGCTTTGAGGTGGTAAATCGTGTCTTTTTACTGAGTGATACTTATGGCCTGAATATCGATGCTAAACCTGCCTTGTTTGATGCACTTGCTGGTTTTATAAACATGGGTAGTGAAGATATTATACAACGACTGGAATCGACACTAGGAGACGCAAGCAGGCGAGAAATCAGACGTATTGATCGTGAACCTATGCGCTTGCTGTATCTATTCTGGGCGCTGGAGTTGGAGCCGAATGCTGATAGTCGCAGGGTGTTTAAAACATATCGCAAGTTGCAACGAGATATACCTCAAAGCTTTCTTCCTATGGCTTTGATGCTCGATGGTCAAATTACAACATTATATCAAAATATGGATGAGAACATACATCATAATATCTCTGCCAAAGATCGTTATGAAATGATTGAAAATATGATTCATGATTATTCAATCGAGTTTTTAGAACGGGTGGCCAGTAATCGCATGGCTTTGCCAAATATTATTTATCTATTACCTCCTCAAGCAAGGGATATTCCAAACCTTCAAGGGTTGACCGATAACGAACTGGATCAGTTGCGTAGAGATTATACAAGCGGAATTAAGAACATTGTCGAAAACCTAGAGCAGTTAACAAAAAATATAGGCTTATCTATGGAAGGGATGAGCTTTCTCACCCCTTATATTTTAGATGCGATGGTTCAGGGGGTTCCCATTCGTGATATCACAACATATTTGCAAGCGCAGGTGCAATCCCCCGTATTTCATACTTATTTTGATCAATTTAAACACTGCACAAAGGAAGAGTTTGCACAATTATTTAGTGGTTTTTTCGTCTTTTTAGCACCGGGTAAAAGTCAGGGAGATAATAGTAAACCCATAGCAATTAACTATTTGAAGCATAACTTGGCCAGTATCGTTCGTTGGTATGTAGAAGATTCAGTGATGCAAGAATGGGTGATGCATCCAACTGACCCAAATCGGTTTGTTCAAAATATGGCTTGGTTACCATACTATAGAAACAAATTGAACGCTCGTGGTAAAAGTGTAATGTCTGATTTAATGCGTACCTTGTCGGAGAATGTTGACACAAATGCGACGTATATATTGGCTCTTCAAAACTCATCCGGGTATTTTGATTGGGTTCAGCATAGTTCTGATGCTATGATGTTTGTAACTGCTAATGAAGAAGTAGGGGATCAGAGCGCGAAGAAATACCGCTATATACTTACCACACCCTTTCCAGCACAGGGAGACGATTCTGTTTTTGATCATTTTGAGCAGGATGGAAAGTTGTATGTTGGTTTTCTAAGTCAGTTACAGCAGGAGTCCATTGATGCGCTTGAAATACATGAGTTTACTAACATAGAAAAGTGGGCAACCCTCATCAATACAGCTGATAATATTGCAACTGGGCTATCAATCGCAGCTGTTCCATTTACTGCAGGTGCATCACTTTATTACGTTGGTGCAAAGATTGCGGCTAAACAAGCTGCAAAAGCGACTTT
>JAUZQS010000102.1 GCA_030950875.1 Mariprofundaceae bacterium
CGCCAAGCGTGGCATGAACATGCAGCAAGTAACCAACCCAAGCACTGCTCAAGAAAAACTGGTATTCGACACAGTACAATCATTGGCACAACGTGAAGGCATCAAAATGCCAGAAGTTTGGGTTTATTGGGATGATGTTCCCAACGCCTTTGCGACAGGTCCAACCCGCAACAATGCTATGATTGCAGTATCATCAGGCTTGGCCATGAATCTCAATGATAAAGAATTGAAAGCCGTGCTTGCTCATGAAATGGGACACGTTGGCAATGGCGATATGCTTGCTACTACCCTGTTGCAAGGCCTGATGAATACCTTTGTTTATTTCATTGCCCGTATGATTTCTGAGCCTGTTCGCCAGCGCAACTTTTGGATGGGTTTTGCCTTGAATATTGCCTTACAAATGATGTTATCGGTATTGGCGATGATTCCAATATCATGGTTCTCACGTCGCCGTGAATTTGGTGCAGATGCTTATGCTGCAGATGCTGTGGGTGCCGATGCTATGATTTCAGCCTTACGGAAAATTGAATATCTAAGCAATAAGTCTGATGCATATATCAACGCACCTGAAGAAGACACCGCGCTCGCAACCATGAAAATTTATGCAGCTCACAGTAAGTTGACGGGTTTGTTTGCGACGCATCCATCGATTGAAGCGCGTGTTGCTGCTTTGAAGAACCGCTAAACCGTGTACTAAAAAACGTAAAAAGGGAGCCTTGCAAGGCTCCTTTTTTACGTTGCAGAATATGTTAGAAAAATCGCTAAATGTAAATTTATGCGTAATTTTTACTTATGTTATATCACTACTGTCCGACGAAAATCACTCTAATCCAAAGGTTAACTGATTTGAGTGAATTTCAGGTGGCTTTTGAGTCTGCTTTTGCAAGAGCAACTCAAAGATGTTTCGTCGGCTCATCAGGTTTGCCGCAACAAGTGTAGCGACCTGATGAAGGGATAGTTTTGAAGCACTTTTTTTATTCATAAGCTTGAGTAATAGGTAACTAATCATAGCAATGATAATCTGTGTTCGCACAGCATTCTCATTGGTTCCAAGAAAGCGTTTAATCTTTAGGTTCTGCTTAATCCATTTGAAGAATAACTCAATCTGCCAGCGTTGCTTGTAGAGGTCGGCAATCTCTTCTGCAGTTCGTTTAAGGTCATTGGTGATGAATGACAACTCCTTGCCATCTTCCTCCCGCAAGAAACGAATATGGCGCAATATACAGGGGCAATCTTTCTTGGCTTTGGTTGAAGATAGGTAAATTAACTCATCTTTTAACACGCCTTTTCCTGATGCCTTAAGCACTTCAGCCACCTCAAACCTTGTCGTTGTTTTCATTCGCCCGACAAAAGAAATATCACGCAGGCTCATGCTGTAGTACCATGCATAATCGTTGTAGGCTCTATCAAAAACATAGGTTGCACCATCCAATAAGGGCATCTTTTCAGCAGCCTTTTTATCATGTTTACTTGCGGTGGTGATGGAGAAAAATGTTGGCACCTTATCATTTGGATCGTAAACAGTATGGATTTTAACACCTGCCTTACCACTACGAAATGTTGCCCAGTTAAATTGTTGTTTACACAGATCAATGGTGGTCGAATCAATCAACCGAACAGCATCTTTGCATGAGATAGTGACCTCTCTCACCTGATTCAAAAGCCAATAAAAAAGTTCAAGGTAAATCGCTGATGGACGCTCTCGGTTGGCATCGGATAAAGTCGAACGCGCAGCTTTTGAGGCTCCAAAATGATAATGCAAGTGACCCTGACTTGCCCACGATAGGCAGGTATCTCGAAGTGTTTGCTTGGATGAAAGTTGACCATACAAAATCGTGCAAAACTGCGTCCAGTAGCTCATGCTACCAGCACGTTTGTCACCATCATGACGGGCTACAACCCTCTTGAAAATAGAACGTGGAACTTCTGAAAGTAATTGTGAAAATACTGTGTTAATGTGCCGCATGGTCTGGATTCTCCAGTCGTTTGATTTGCTGTCTTAATAACTACAAATCTAACATATTCCTTGGGAATTCAGACCTTTTTTATGACACTACTACTTTTCGTCGGACAGTAGTGATGTTATATATAATAGAGTCTCCTCAAGAACCCCATTTCAACTTTTCACTTAACAACAGCCGTTGGCATAAGAAAAGGGTTCAAGTGTCGTAAGATGGCTCTGAAGCAAGTCATGAGTCTCTTTACATACTCACGTACAATGGGGCGAACATGTGGCTGACTGATACTGATGATGCGATCATCACAGCGTCTGGTATTGCTCTTGTGCATCAGTTGCTGCTGAGCATACAGATGCTGAATGATCCAGTATTGCCGTTGGAGTTTGTGATTCAATGGAAATGCCATGCCCACCTCGGGCATAAGAACATCCAGCATCTGTTCAATATATTTGAAATCACGGCGAAGATATTGCAATTGCTGGCGAATCGCCTTACGAATCAGTTTGCTGCCAGGACGCTTGCGTTTGCTGATGCCCAAATAAGCCTTTCTTGCCTGCTGACGATAGGTGCGGGGTTTCTTACCTGTAATCTCTTGATGTTCATGAAGTTTATCAACCAGAGTCTCG
>JAUZQS010000103.1 GCA_030950875.1 Mariprofundaceae bacterium
CATTTTCGGAATAAAAAAAAGCCCGCGACATGCGCAGGCTTCTTTTATCTTCAACGAGGAGTTACACACTTTTCAACTGTGGTATAACATTGTATAGGGTCATTATGACAAGCTTATGACAGCGTTATAATAAATCGAATTCGTAATTATTCAGCATGCTCACAAGACGTCTAATTTAGCTTTAAAAAACGTCATTCCCAAGTGCTTGTATTGGGACTCCATGATGAAATCGTGATTATCAATAGTGCGTTGAATAGTTGCCAAACACACATCATTAGAAATCCTCTTGATGGGCTTGAGATGGCAAAAAAAAATAGCCCGCACAAGGCGGGCTATTTCAAGCTAAGAGTCTTCTTAGTTTAAGTTGGTTTAGAACTTGAACTCAGAGAAAAGACCATAACGACGTGCTGTTTCACTAGCGTTGGTTACATTACCCAAGTTAGTTGTTTTAGCATTATCAATTGCCAGTGACAATTTAACATTTTTACGTGGAGAATATTCAGCACCAAGAACATAACGTTTAACTTTTTGAGCAGTTTGAGTTGCGGTTAAAGTAGATTTATTTTTCTGTTCTTCTAAGCGAGCATATGCACCGATCTTATCAGTAATGTTTACCCAGCCCCAAACACCAATCGCGTCGGATTTAGTTCTCTTGTTTGTAGCTAATACATCACGCTTATCAGACATGTAGTTAGCACCAACACGGAAATCATGTCCCATACCATAAGTTACCATGAATTGGTTGAATGTTTGACGAGTACCTGAATTGGTTGATGATTTAGTGCCATTAAAACCATTGTTAAACTGTGCATCTACAGTTAAACCTTCAATAGGTGTTAGACCCACACGTACCTTGTAATCAAGACCCGTACTTCCGCCTTTAAAGTTTTGTGCTGAGCTGTAAGATTTACCATCAGTAACGGTTGCAAAGTAATGGAACATATCTACTTTACCTTTCAAGCCAAGGCCTAATTGAGAAGAACTATCATAACCATATGTATCAGACATTACTTTCGATACATAACGATGTTTCCACAAGCCTTGTTCGTAGTCGATCCAAGGTGTATGAGATTGACCCAAACGCAATACAACAGCATCGCCCATCAACTTGCCTTCTAAATAAGCATATTTCAAGAATACTTGTTGAGTTTTTCCAAGGCCCGCATTCGTTTTAGCTTTGCTTTCATTGTTCACATCATAAGTGATACGCATCATCCAATCGCTGTCGAAATAATATTTGATACCCAAGTATGCACGATCCAAAGAAGCAGAACGTGTGCGTGTATTGCTATATTTATTTTTTCCGTTCTTTAATACTCCTAAAGCTGTAGTATTAAAAGTTTTCTTGTAGTCAGTCAAGCCCATAAAAACTTTAGCTTCAAGCTTAAGTTTGCTGTCGTCTTTTTGAGCAATCGTTACGCCACCAGCAAATGCAGGTGTTGCAACAGCTGCTGTGACTAGCAATGCAGCAGTGCGAATAAATGTTTTCATTTTCATTTTATTTTTTCCTCCTTAGGAAGTTGGGAGGCACGGTATCTTTTGAATATGACAACAATGTGACATCGTATATGACAGCGTATCATGACAATATAGATGAAAGATTTGTAAAATATTTATGAAAGGTTTATAAACAAAGGTTCATGTCATATTCTTGTCATAGTAAGCTTATATTTTCTACTTATAGAACTAATAGAGACGGAGATTAGAAATGATGGTAGAAAGAATGGATTGCTCTGTAGAAAAAGAAGTATTGTTGGAAGCATTGATGTCGTCTATGACATCCAATGTTTATTTTGAAACGTTTAGAAATATACCTTTGATCAAGGAAATGACAGAGGAGCACGCAATACTGTTGTTCTCGTGCATGAAAGAGAAACGCTTTGAAGCTGGCGAAGTGGTTTACCATGCTGGCACACCTGCAGAGGGTGAGATGTATCTTATATTGGATGGAAAAGTGGGTGTTGAAGATGAAAGTGGCCATCGTTATGGTGATTTGCGGGTAGGCGGTGTATTTGGCCTGTTTACATTTTTGGATGACAAACGCAATCATTCGGCGACCGTTCAAGCTGAAAAAGATACAGTTGTGCTAAGCTTGGAGCGAAACTACTTTGATTTAATTGCTTTGGAAGAGCCAAAGCTGGGTCAGCAGTTGATGTATTTCATGTTTAGATTGTTGAGTGAAAAGGCCTTGAAGGTAGAAGTTGAATATGCCCATATGCATCAGTTCGCATTGGGTCGGAAGGTGTAAATGACAGATGAAATAACACATGCAGACATTCTGGTTGTTGAGGATGAAACTGCTATTGCACGTCTCATGGAGATTCATTTGCAACGGGCAGGATATAGTGTGTTTTGCTGTGGCGATGGGCATGAAGCGATTGCACTGCTTGAATCAAACGATTATAAACTCATGCTTTTGGATCGCATGATTCCAGGTGTGCGTGGTCTGGATTTATTGCGTTGGGTGCGTAAACAAGATGCTTTGCGCACGTTGCCTGTGGTGATGGTGACTGCCTTGGCGCAAACTGAGGAGCGTATTCGTGGTTTAAATGAAGGCGCCGATGATTATTTGCCTAAGCCTTTTGAACCTGATGAATTGATAGCACGTGTTCAGGCTTTATTGCGACGCTCTCTGCATGGACGCTCTGTGAGTCATGTGGAATCATCGATTGATTTAGATCATGATGCCATGGAAGCTTTTGTGGCTGGTAAGCGGGTGGATTTGCGCCCTTTGGAATTTCGTTTGTTGCAACGTTTGATGAAAAAACCTGGCAAAGTTCGTAGCAGGGAGTATTTGTTGGATAAGGTCTGGGGCATTAATAACTTTGTTGAAGAACGGACCGTGGATGTTACGGTCAAACGTCTGCGCAAAGCTTTGGAAAAGCACGGTTTGGGCGAATCTATTGTAACGGTGAGAGGTTCGGGTTATCGCTTTGTAAAGTCTGATTCGTGATAGATATGACGGTCGGGTTTCTTGTGCCATTGGTCATGGTGTTATTATGGTGGTGGCATGTCAGATTGTTAAAACGTGCGTTGGCAAACAATGAGCGGATGTTGTCGAATACACAGGGTAGTCAGAGTGATTTAGAAAAAAAGCTTGAACAACGCAGTCATCGTTTTGATGAATTATTATCAGCAATTCATGAGCCAGTCTTGCGTGTGGATCGTACAGGACGCGTGATGTCGGCCAATGATGCGGCGGCTCGAGTATTCACCATTCGTGATGTGAATTTATTGCCAGAGTCGATGGTGGTATTTTATCGCAACCCTGATTGGTTGAAGTCGTTTTCCAAAGCCGTGGAATCGTTGCCTGAAGTTGTGGCATTGCCTGAAATATTTATTGGTGAACAGGTTTTTTTACCGCGTTTGGCAGGCTTGGGCGAAGATCAGGGTTTGTTGTTATGCTTGGATGTAACAGCTCAATATCGTTTGCAAGAGCAGCGTAAAACATTTGTTGCCGATCTGATGCATGATTTAAAAACACCGC
>JAUZQS010000104.1 GCA_030950875.1 Mariprofundaceae bacterium
TAACGGCCATTGGCAATAAATCACAAGACTTTCAGGCTGTGCCCACACAAGTTTGGAGAGCCGTAGTCTGGTTAACTGCCCTTGGTTTCCTTGATATTGCATATTAAAGCTAAAACAAGGACTTCTCAGATTGATTTTATATGCTGGTAGAAATCGTGCAAGTTTAACCGCTTAATGTCAAATTGCTGGGTGGTGGCGGTTCCTTACTCTGATTAACTGCTTTGATGAACATCAAACAAAGCGTTCTTTTGTAGCTTCCTTAATAGCTCGATAAAAGCCCAACAAAACAAATTACAATCAATGCCCCACCAATGGCTTGTTTGAAATAACCACCGTCACCAGCAATCAGTTGATGGTGCAATTTCAAACCAATCACATGCCCAACTGCAGCACATGGCAGCAACCAAAGATGGACTGACCACCAAAAGTTCACACCTGCCGATGCCAAGACCGATAACTTCATCGATACCAAAACAAACCACAGTACAAACAACGTATTGCGCACCTGTGCTTTGGATACTCGGTGCATGGCAACAGCGACAATCAAGGGTGCGCCCGTTAACGATACACCTGCAATATAACCACCCAACACCAATAAGACCCTATCAACCCATACACTTTGGCTTTGAATCTGATATTTCAATAAATAACACACACCATAAAACAGCGTAATGCTATAAATAAATACGACCAACCATGCTGTTGGAAGTGTTAATAAACCAAATACACCCAACAAAGTAGGTACAAGCATGATCGCCAGCGTTCGACGAACAAACCCCCAGTCAACATCCCGTAATTTTGTAGCAACCGTAATGGAGCTAAAAAACAACAAATGAACACCAATCAAAGGTAGCCAAATAATTGGATCATCCACCACCAAAAGCAGTAAAGGCAGACCCAATGCAGCCCCGCCAAAGCCCAAACCTGAACGTACAAAGCCTGTCCATACAAAAATCAGTGCTGTGGCAACATATTGCCAGAGTAAAAGGTCATCCATGTTCAGATACTATAGATTGATGCGTTGTGAAGGATGTGTAATCGGTCTAGCAGCCAATAATTCGCGGGTATAATCATGCTGTGGATGAGAAAACACATCTTTCACATTGCCCTGCTCAACCACTTTTCCATCAAACATCACCAATACCCTATCGGCAATATGTTGAATCACCGACAAATCATGAGAAATGAACAAATACGCTAAATTTGATGTTTTTTGCAGTTCTTTCAATAAATTCAATATTTGTGCCTGTACCGACACATCCAATGCTGAAACTGGCTCATCCAATACCAAGACTTTTGGTTTAACAATCAAAGCGCGAGCAATGCCAATGCGTTGCCTTTGCCCACCTGAAAATTGATGCGGATAACGCTGCATAATATTAGCATTCAACCCACATTGCTGTAACGCATCTGCTACGGCATCACGTCGTTGCTGTTTATTCATATCAGGACGATGAACTCTCAACCCTTCCGCGACACTTTCCCAAATACGCATACGCGGATTTAACGATGCAAAAGGATCCTGAAATACCATTTGAATCTGATGGCGCTGCAAGCGTAAAGCTCGCCCTTTTACCTGTGTTACATCGTTTCCTTGCCAGAATATTTGGCCCGCATCACTATCAATCAAGCGCATGGCCAAACGTGCGGTGGTTGATTTTCCACTGCCCGATTCACCGACAATTGCCAATGTTTCACTGGCTTGCAGATGAAAGCTCACATCATCCACTGCCTTTTTACTCTGTCCTTGGCGTAATAAACCACCGCTTTGAAAGGTTTTACTTAATCCGCGAACTTCTAACATGCTGTATCCGCCCCATCGTTTGCCTGCCCTTCCTCTTGCATACGCACATGCACACAACGGGCAATATGCTCACCGTGCTGCCATGCATCAGCAACCACAGCTTGCTGACAATCAGCATCGGCATATGGGCAACGTGCTGCAAAACGGCAACCTTGTGGCCACTCCCCTGGTGCAGGAACTTGCCCTTCAATCACTGTTAAAGCCTGACCATCTTGTGCCGCTTCAGGTCGGCAGCCCATCAATGCCTGTGTATAAGGATGGGCTGGATGATCAAAAATATCCATCACCGCCCCACTCTCAACCACTTCACCCGCATACATCACCACTACATCATCACACATCTCAGCCACCAAGCCAAAGTCATGGGTTACCAATAACATCCCCAAACCTTTGTCTTTCTGCAATTTCCGAAGCAATGCAATAATACGCTTTTGCACCGATACATCCAATGCCGTAGTCGGCTCATCGGCAATGATATAATCAGGGTTTGCCGACATCGCCATGGCAATCAACACACGTTGGCGCATACCGCCTGATAAAGCATCGGGATATTGCTGCAAAAGATGTTCAACATCTTGTAAGCCAACATCTTCCAATAACTGAATAGCATGCAGCTTGGCATCCTTCCGACTTAAATCCAAATGCAAGCCAATCACCTCAAGTATCTGGCTACCAATCGAAAATACTGGATTCAGGGCTGTCATCGGCTCCTGAAAAATCATAGCAATTTTTCTACCGCGTACTTTTCTTAATTGTTTTTCAGACATGCTAAAGATGCTTTCACCGTGCAATTGAATATCACCACTTATTTTCGTAATACCCTGATGTTCGCCTAGGCGTAGGATGGATTGTGCAGTCAGCGTTTTACCGCAACCAGACTCCCCAACCAAGCCCATCACACGCCCCGGCTTCATAGATATCGAGACATGGCTAACAGCCGGAACGGATGCTTGTTGCATCGGAACAGCTAATGATAAATCGTTTATTTCAAGCATAAGCGTAAGTGTGACAAAAGGCCGCTAAGCTTTCCAGTCTGAAAAGTTTATTTACATGAAATACAGCGGAATGCAAGCCCTAATTATTACAAATATGAAAAGTTTTCCACAATATCGCGATCTTTTTCAACTTAACCACCTTATGCTAAAATATACATTAGCATAATTATGTAATATACTGTTATATAAGTTTAAAGTATCTATGCTTAAATAATAGGCTGTGTGTCATACAAGGGCTTAATGTGACAAATTAAACAAATGAAGGCATGTTATCCACAAAGTTATCCACAGTTATTGTGGGTAACATTTGAAACACTTCATTTACAACAACTTAGCCTGTTTTGGGAATATATAAATGCCCAAAATAACGAATATCCGCTTCTATTTTCATTTTAACGGCGCAAACAGTGCATCCATATCATCGGGAGTCCAAAGCTGTTTTCGTACCCCCCCTTTCTGATACAGGCCTTCTGCCAATTCGCGTTTTCGAGCCTGCAATTCAAGAATTTTTTCTTCAACCGTTCCTTCAGTGATAAGTTTATAAACAAAGACCGACTTATCTTGCCCAATACGATGTGCACGATCGGTCGCCTGACTTTCAGCAGCAGGATTCCACCAAGGGTCATAATGAATCACAGTATCCGCTGCGGTCAGATTCAAACCAACACCACCTGCTTTTAAACTAATTAGAAATAATGGCACATCACCACCCTGAAAACGTTTAATGGGTGTTTCTCTATCTTTGGTTTTTCCAGTCAGTATTACATATTCAATATTAAGTGTTTTCAACTCTTCCTCAATCAATTTAAGCATGCCTGTAAATTGTGAAAACAATAAGATACGCCGACCTTCTTCAACCATCTCAACCAGCATATCTCGCAACATTTCTAATTTTGCAGAACTTGGAATAGGACCTGTTTCACCAACACCTTTTACCAAACGTGGGTCACAGCAGACTTGGCGCATTTTGAGCAATGCATCAAGCACAATAATCTGACTTTTATCCATGCCCAATGTAGCAACGGCATCGCGTACTTTTTTCTGCATGGCTAAACGCACACTTTCATACATTTCACGTTGT
>JAUZQS010000105.1 GCA_030950875.1 Mariprofundaceae bacterium
GGTTATTTGCTCGATTCTGAAGATGAGCGTATCAATTACGGCGCGAATGATCATGTGTATATAAAAATGCAACAGCCTGCCAACGAAGGCGATCTTTTTGATGTCTTCCGCAGTGGTGACATACTTCATGACCCTGATACGGGCAAAGCTATCGGCATCTTAGTGGAGCATTTGGGGCAAGTTGAAATAACCTCTGAATCGAATGGTGTTTATCGCGGCGTTATCATCAAAGCTTTTGAGGAAATATCTCGTGGCGATCGCTTAAAACCCGCCATCCACATTAATCCACATCTTCACCCAAATTATCCAAAAGGCGCACTAAAAGGTAAAATTTTATATATTCGTAATGATGCAGCTGAAGCGGGTCAAAATCAGGTCATTGCCATTAACCTTGGAATCAAGGCTGGGCTAAAAGCGGGAACCGCATTATCCATTCATCGTGCTGGTCGTACGGTTAAAGATCGTATTTCAGGTCATGATGTACTCCTTCCAGAAGAAAAAATTGGTGAGTTATTGGTACTTGTCGCTCATCAAGATGCTTCATTGGCGCTGGTCACGCGTTCATCATCTTCAATCAATGTGGGCGATGTTATACGCAATAAAGCAGCCCACTAAACAGCCTTAATTGCCTAATACTTTGGGCTGCCAGCCCGTATGGTAGAACCGTCCGAGGCGGCCATTGCTGCATTGCGGTTATCATTGGTACGTGGTGTCGGGGTTTGTCTTGGTCGCCAGCTAGTCGAGGTATATGGGTCTTTTGAAGCTATTTGGAACAAAACACCCTCTGAGTGGGCGCAAGTTGAAGGCATTGGCCCAAAATTACTGGCTGCATTAACCCAATCGGATCGAAAGCCAACCCAAGATATTGCCCATCAATGTCAGCAAGCTGGGATACAATTATTATGCAGTGAAGATGCTGCTTATCCCGATATTTTAAAGGCAACCGATGATGCGCCGCTCATTTTATTTGCCCGTGGTGATATAAGCATATTATCTCATGCACAATGTCTCGCCATTGTTGGCGCACGCAAATCTAGCCAGGAAAGCAAGCTTATTGCCCGCCGCTGGAGCCATTATTTTTCCACCCATAAAACCTTGGTCATTAGTGGCATGGCTTATGGTATTGATGCTGCCGCCCATAGTGGGGCACTGCTGGGTGATACGCCTACGGTGGCAGTCTTGGGCTGTGGCCTTATGCGCTTACAACAACGGCAAGAGCAACAAGTCGCGGCCATTATTGAACATGGCGGCTGTGTATTAAGTGAATTCTTACCCGATCAGGCAGCACGCCCTGAAAACTTTCCACAACGCAATCGCATTATTGCGGGTTTGGCACAATCTACCTTGGTCATTGAGGCAAACATCCGTTCAGGATCATTAATTACTGCCAACCATGCATTGTCTTATGGGCGTGAAGTGTTGGCTGTGCCAGGCTCGGTATTAAACAATGGTCATGCAGGCTGTCATCAATTGATCCGTGATGGTGCAAACCTCGTTGACAGTGCTGAGCAAGTATTACAGTTGCTGGGTTGGCATCATGAATCGAAATCTAGTCAGACTACATTCGAACCAAGCAACGAGCACGAAGCCAGTCTGTTTGATGTTTTGCAACATGGTATTTTACATTTGGATGCCTTATCAGAGGCTTGCAACTTGACCGTGCCTGAACTTTCCCCCATCTTGCTCGACCTTGAGCTACGAGGCGTGATTGAACGCTTGCCTGGTAGTCGCTATACACTTGGAAGCTAAAATGATTTGGCTTACCGCTGATTTGGTAAGAAATATAGCAAAATCAGCGGTAAGCTAAGCCAATAGCATCTTTTTTGAATATGATGGAGGCTGATAGATGAGCGCAGTGGTAGTCGTGGAATCTCCCGCAAAATCGAAGACAATTGAGAAATACTTGGGTAAAGGTTACAAAGTTCTCGCTTCGTATGGTCATATCCGTGCTTTTCCAAAAAAAGATGGCTCTGTTGACCCTGACAACAATTTTGCACTAAAATATCAGGTCATTGAAGACAAAGAAAAGCGTATCCGCGATATTGAAAAAGCCCTCAAGCGCGCCGATACTTTAATTCTTGCCAGCGATTTGGATCGCGAGGGTGAAGCGATTGCATGGCATGTCATGGATGAATTAAAATCACGTGGTGCTTTAGAAGGCAAGCAAGTCCAACGCATTACCTTTAATGAAATTACAAAAAAAGCCATTGATGCGGCAATGGCGAATCCATCGCAAGTCAATATGCCATTGGTGGATGCACAACAAGCCCGTAGTGCCTTGGATTATTTGGTGGGTTTTACACTATCACCATTATTGTGGCGGAAGATTCGCGGCGGTTTATCTGCAGGCCGCGTGCAATCGGTCGCACTACGACTGATTTGCGAGCGCGAACAACATATCCGCGATTTCAAGCCCAAAGAATATTGGAGCATTGAAGCAGCATGTGAATCAAAAAATGGCGCATTTGAATCACATTTAACCGCCGTGGCTGGCAAGACACTAAGTAAGTTTTCTTTGCCTGACGGCGTGTCCGCACGTGATGCTGCCCGCCAAGTGGAGCAAGGCTCTTTTAGCATTACTGATATACAGAAAAAACAGGCCAAACAGCAACCTGCCGCGCCATTTATCACTTCGAGCCTACAAATGGATGCCTCACGCAAACTGGGTTTTACAGCGCGAAAAACCATGCAAGTCGCCCAAAAATTGTATGAAGGTATTGAGGTTGATGGTGAACGTGTTGGTCTGATTACTTATATGCGTACCGACTCC
>JAUZQS010000106.1 GCA_030950875.1 Mariprofundaceae bacterium
TTTTTCCAGCCAGAAATCCATTCAGTGATGCCTTGAACCACATATTTTGAATCAGAATAAATAGTTATTTTAGATGGTTTTTTTAGAGCCTTTAGCGCTTCAATGGCGGCCTGCAGCTCCATGCGTTGGTTGGTGCTATGCGGCTCGCCGCCACACAGTTCTTTTTCATGCTTGCCATAACGTAGCCAGACGCCCCACCCGCCAGGGCCAGGATTACCTGAACATGCCCCATCGGTAAATGCTTCAATAGCTGTTTCTGCGTGTTTAGAGTGACCCATTTCGCCACATTAACTGATAGGAATTATTTTGTAAGTCTTTTAAGGTCAACTACACTAATAGTATGCCGTTTGAATGATGATATATGATGATGGCTCAGCAGCATTGGCTGCTTGATGCACTGTGTTAAGGAGGTGTGTGATGAAAGTATATAAAACAGGAATGGCACTGGCTATAGCCGCAGCGGCAGTATTGGCTGTAAGTAGTCCTGCAATGGCAGGTGAGTATGCCAATGATGCAGCCTCTAAATTTACGCGTGGATTGGCAAACACTGCAACAGGTTGGGGTGAAATTCCTAAAAATATTGCTTTAGAGAGTGAAGAAAGCAACGTATTGGTTGGCATTACTTATGGTACGGTAAAAGGAGTTTTTCATACGGTTGGACGTACGGTGGTTGGAGCACTTGAATTGGGAACATTCTTTATTCCTAATGATGAAGTGGTGCAATCAACCTATGTTTGGGAAAACACCAATGAGGAAACAACTTACGATTTATAGGTCGTAGATTTAATTCATGCAGTTATGCATGTACGGGCGGTTAAACCGCCCGTTTTTTCGTCTAATGAGAACCTAAACCGCTATCTGTTAGTGGCTTTTGGTTTCTTGTCCATGTCATGCAAGTAAAGTGAGCGGCTAGGGAAGGCAAATTCAAGTTTGAGCTCTTCTAGGGTCTGCATGATTTCTAAGTTGATTTCTTGACGAACTTGTAAATATTCATCCCAATGGGTGCTTTTGGTAAAATAATAGAGAAAAATAGATAACGAAGAATCTTCAAATGCATCAAACTTCACGAGTGAGAAAGCTTGATCCACACCAACATGTTGTTTTAATATTTTTTCAATGCTGGTGACTGCTTGCTGCATTTTTTCGGGCGTGGTGTCATAGGTGATACCAACACGCATTTTTACACGGCGTTTGGGCATGGCATCAATATTATCAATAACCATGTTGGCGAGTTGTGAATTTGGCACATTTACCAATGTTTTCGCAAATGTGCGGATACGAGTGGAACGAAATCCAACTTCTTCAACGACACCCTCAAACTCTTTGGTTTTAATCCAGTCACCGACCGTAAAGGGGCGATCAATAAGAATCATAATGGAGCCGAAGATATTGGATATGCTGTCTTTGGCTGCCATGGCAACAGCTAATCCACCAATGCCCAATGAGGCGATTAAACCTGAGATGGAATAACCCATATTTTGAGCTAGAACGAGAGTAAGTGTGAAAATAAGAAATATTTTCAGAGTTTTAGTGATAAATGGTACGAGTTGATCATCCAAAGCCGTCTGGGTATGCGCTGCACGAGCGCTAAAGTAGGCCGAGAAGCCATCTATCAGCCGCCAGGTAAACCAACTGCCAAGTGCGATCGCGGCTATACGTGCTGTGTTATCAAAAATATTAACAAGGGGAAAAGCTTTCAATGGAGGGTTTAGCGTATGTATGCTAACTATCAAACCAACCATAAGAATCAGCCAGCTGGCTGGTTTTTCAGCGGCTGTAAGTAATAGGTCATCCAAGGGTGTTTCTGTGTGAGCAGTGATAGTGCGGGTGATATGGTGGAAGACTTTGATAATGTAACGTTGCGCGGCAATGGTTATGGTGATTAAAAGAAATGATAAAAGCCAGCGGGAAGTTGGAATATCTAGGATTTCCCATTGTTGTAAGGTTTGCCAAATTTCCATAAACTATCTCCTGCATGATGTGTGTGTCAGTGAGTTTTTAATGATTGTGCTAGACACTGCTGCTATAATCTACATTTATACGGATGATAGCATACTGGGAGGAGCATGGGATGAGTGAATCGGGATTGCAAGCACTGGTTGAGGATGCGGCTGCTTTACGGAAGTTGATAGGACGACGCGTCAGCTATATGGGTCAAAGCTATGAGATTATTGATCTTTTGATTGAGGATGATTTGCTTATTTTGTCTGGAGATGAAGGTGCCGATGTACAAGAAGATAGTTATGGACGCGCCCATCGCTTGGTTCCGCACCAGCATAATTTGCGTTTTCGTGATGCTGATGGGCATGTGACCCATGTATGGGAAGAATTGATTTTTTTAGATGGTCCGCTAAACGCGTAAATATTATTTGTGATGTTGTTCGAATATCCACTGTGATACTTGCCGCCAGTTATTGCTGGGGGTAATTTGACCGCCGCACACAGGGTGATTGGCGCCAGTAACTTCTGCGAGCGTGTTGTTTTCTCCAAGTAGTGTTTGTTTGGCAAGTAGGGCAAAAGATATAGCTTCTACGGCTTCAGGCGGAATGCCATATTGTTGTGTGCTACTGACTTCTGCTGGTGTTAACGCATGCTTGAGTGCCTGCATAAGATGTGTGTTGTACACGCCACCACCGCATACAAGCCAACGTTTGGGCGGGGCTTTTAAAAACAGGATTTGTTTCACGATGCTTTGAACTGTAAACGCGCCAGCCGTTGCCATACGATCGGCATCGGATAAGTCAGGCCATGCCAATATACGATCAAGCATGTCTTTACCAAATGTTTCGCGACCTGTGGATTTTGGTGGTTTTTGATGAATAAATGGGTGTTGCAATAATGTATCGAGCAATGCTTGGCAGACTTCTCCTGTGCTGGCCAATCCCCCATTTTTATCGTAAGCATGCCGGCCATCACTGAGTTGCAACATGAGCGTATCCATAAGCATATTACCAGCACCCATATCAAAGCCTTGAACGCTTCCATCAGTGTGAAGAACGGTAATGTTAGCAATGCCACCGATATTCAGTATGGCGGTTGTGCCATCATGTGTTGCGAACAATGATTGATGGGCAAATGGTACAAGCGGCGCGCCTTCTCCGCCTGCGGCAATATCACGGCTGCGAAAGTCTGAAACGACTGTGATGCCAGTTTGTTCTGACAAGGTTGCAGCGCAACCGATTTGTAATGTGAATGGATAACCCCCAGAGATGCCTTTGGGGCGATGACGAATAGTTTGTCCATGGTTGCCAATGGCCAAGACTTGCCCTGTGGAAATATTTAGTTCCTTTAGTGTGCTTAAAACAGCTTGTGCGAAAGCCATGCCTAAAGTGCGATCTAGGCTTCCTAAGCTGTCAATTTCATTCAAACTAGGCTCTGCAATACGCAGGCAGGACTCACGCAATTCAGCAGCCATGGGATATTCTGAGAAACGTATA
>JAUZQS010000107.1 GCA_030950875.1 Mariprofundaceae bacterium
CATTTAAACGCTGTTTGTGACTCCGAAGATTTACGCCAAGTTTATCAAGAGGGCGTACAGAAAACCGCAGCATGGCATACCGAGCTGACACAAAATGAGGCATTGTATGCAGGTCTTAAATATGTCGCGAATCATCATGCCTACTCACTGGACGACGAACAAAAAGAATTGCTCAAGCAAAACATTCGTGATTTCAAACTCTCTGGTGCTGAACTAAATGGATCTTCCAAACAACGCTTCAAAGAAATCCGTCTGCGCCTATCTGAATTAACCACCCTATTTGAACAACATGTTCTCGATGCAACACGCGCATTTACCTTGCACATCACTGATGACGATGATTTGCTAGGCCTGCCTGAGTCAGTTCGCGATGCAGCAGCACAACGCGCCTCTGAAGACAGTAAAGATGGCTGGTTATTCACGCTCGATATACCATCCTATTTGCCTATGATGCAATACAGTGAAAAATCTGAATGGCGCGAAAAAATGTACCGTGCTTACTGTACCCGCGCGACATCGGGTGCGTTAGACAATGGCCCTGCTATTGATGAATTATTAGCATTACGCCACGAAATCGCGCAGTTATTAAATTTCAACAATTATGCTGAATATTCCATCGCCACCAAAATGGCTACCGATAGCAATGAGGTGACCGCCTTTTTGCGTGAGCTGGCAAGCAAAAGTCGCCCAATGGCAGAGCAAGAAGTGCAGGAGTTGCGTGCTTTTGCCAAACAACATTTGGGCATTGATGATTTACAAGCTTGGGATGTTCCCTTCGCCTCTGAAAAGTTACGCGTGCACACCTATGCAATCTCTCAAGAAGAGTTGAAACCATACTTTTCCGAAGCCAATGTTGTATCAGGTATGTTTGCATTGGTTGAAAAGATATACGGCATTCATATTCACGAAGAAAATGCCAATGTTTGGCATAAAAACGTCAAATATTTTGAAGTTTCTAATAAAAACAACGAAAAAATCGCTTCTTTTTACCTTGATCCTTATGCTCGAGCCCACAAGCGGGGAGGTGCATGGATGGATGAATGCTTGGTACGTTGGCAAAAACCTGACGGAACCCTGCAATTACCCGTAACCTATTTGGTGTGTAATTTTGATGCGCCCATTGGAAACAAGCCTGCGCTTTGGACGCATGATGAGGTGATGACTTTATTCCACGAATTTGGGCATGGCTTGCACCATATGTTAACTGAAGTAAAAACACGCGGTGTATCAGGTATCAATGGTGTGCCATGGGATGCTGTAGAATTGCCAAGTCAGTTTATGGAAAATTTCTGTTGGGAACGTGATATCTTAAATTTATTCGCCAAACATTATGAGACAGAGGCTTATATTCCTGATGCGTTATTTGAGCGTATGACTGCGGCTAAAAACTTTCAGTCAGGTATGCAGATGTTACGCCAGATTGAGTTTTCCTTATTTGATTTTCTTTTACACAGTGAGTACCAGCCTCAAGGGAAACAATCCGTACAAGCATTGCTGGATCAAGTTCGGCAGGAAATTTCCGTGCTCGTTCCACCTGCTTTTAATAAATTCCAAAACAGCTTTTCACATATCTTCGCGGGTGGTTATGCCGCAGGTTACTACAGCTATAAATGGGCAGAAGTATTATCTGCCGATGCCTATGCAGCCTTTGAAGAAGAAGGTATTTGCAACACAACTACGGCGGCACGTTTTCGCAACGAAATCTTAGCTATTGGTGGTAGCAAAGATATTATGGATGGCTTCATCGCCTTTCGTGGTCGAAAACCCAATGTTGAGGCACTTTTGCGTCATTCAGGTATTAAAAACCAGTGACTCACATGAAAACATTACTCTTAATTCGTCATGCCAAAGCTGGCTGGGGTGATTTTGGACAAAGTGACATCTCGCGCACACTGACAGAGCGCGGCAAAGAACAAGCCCATCGCATCGCCAAAAAAATCAGCCTCGAAGCTTTAACTCCCGATGCAATCTTTAGTAGCCCTGCCCAACGCACCCAACAGACCTGCGAAATTATAGCCTCTAACATGGGTTACTCGATGGCGGATGTTATCTGGCGTGATGCATTGTACCTTGCTGAAGCTGATTTATTATTCGCCACCGCACAGCAAGCAGATGATTGTATGAAGTGCATCGCTATTATCGCACATAACCCAGGCTTGTCTGAGCTGGCAAACCGCCTACTGAATAACCCTGTTGATGGCATGTCTCCTGCCACAGCTATTGTTATCACATGGCCTGTTCAACATTGGCAAGATATTTCGATGGGCACAGGAACATTGCAAGCATATTTGCAGCCCTAACCGCATCAACATGGAGTTTTTATGAAGCAAGCAACAACGGAAACAGTGCCTCCTGCCATTGGCACACCTTTATCTTCCACAGCCAAACGTGTCATGCTGCTTGGTTCAGGTGAGCTTGGTAAAGAGCTGGTCATTGAATTGCAACGTTTGGGGGTGGAGACCATCGCCGTGGACAGTTATGCCAATGCGCCAGCCATGCAGGTAGCACACCGTTTTCATGTTTTAGATATGCTGGATGGTCAGGCATTACGAACGCTTATCGAAAAGGAGCAACCCCATTTGATAGTTCCTGAGGTTGAGGCTATTGCTACAGATACCTTGGCAGAGCTTGAGAATGAAGGCTTTAACATCATCCCAACAGCCCGCGCCACACAGTTAACCATGAACCGTGAAGGTATTCGCCGCCTTGCTGCCGAAACGTTGAACTTAGCCACCTCTCCCTATCAATTTGCAGCAACAAACCATGAATTTCATGCTGCCATTGAAAGCATCGGCATGCCCTGCGTGGTGAAACCCATTATGAGTTCATCGGGCAAAGGACAATCCATCGTTCGCGATATATCTGACATTGAAAAGGCTTGGCAATACGCCCAAGAGGGCGGCCGAGCAGGTAAAGGCAAGGTGATTGTCGAAGGCTTTGTAGATTTCGATTATGAAATAACCTTGCTTACGATTCGTCACAAAGATGGCACATCGTTTTGTTTACCCATTGGGCATTTGCAGGTCGATGGTGATTATCGTGAATCATGGCAACCACAGGCGATGTCCGATACGGCTCTTGCCAATGCTCAACATATTGCCTCGAAGGTCACCGATGCTTTGGGTGGCTATGGCCTGTTTGGTGTGGAGCTATTTATCAAAGATGATCAGGCAATTTTCAGTGAAGTATCGCCACGTCCGCATGATACAGGCTTGGTCACACTGATTTCCCAAGATTTATCTGAATTTTCCCTGCATGCCAGAGCAATTTTAGGGCTACCTATTCCAAATATTCAACAGCATGGTGCAGCGGCCTCATGCCCTATTGTTGTTGAAGGCGATTCCACACAGGTCAGCTTTGGCAATTTATCAGAAGTCTTGGCTGCGGCTGATACGCAAATTCGCTTATTTGGAAAGCCTGAAGTACACGGTAAACGCCGCATGGCAGTAACCTTGGCACGTGGTAAAGACATTGAACAAGCACGCGCAAAAGCCAAGCAAGCTGCGGCTTCGCTACAGATTGATTTATAAGCCATCAATGATCTAAATGTAGATATGCCTATGTTTATAATACCCCAAGAAGTTAAGACAAAGGAATCGCATTTCTTATTCCTGGCGGACTCAAAGTATAAGTGCAACAGCGATTGAGGTTAAATTGCTAGCATGGGAAAGCATTACACACATTTAAACAATGATGTTCTCGTAAAAAGTGTTTGACACAATTCTCAAGGGGTTTTCGAACCCTTCGGAAGGGCATAAAAATCGATTCTAGGGCAAATGGTGGGCTCGTTTTCTCGGAGCCGATGCTTTTTTCATCTTCTCGGACTTTTTA
>JAUZQS010000108.1 GCA_030950875.1 Mariprofundaceae bacterium
GTACTCGTGTACGTGAGTATTTTTCAACGCAGATATCGTGTGAATCAGTGGCGAGCTGAATAGTTACGTTGCATGTAAAGATAAGTGGATAGAATGGAGTGTTTGCATGAATAAAAATGTCATTCGTGTAGAAGGTGCACGTGTACATAATCTGAAAAATATTGATATAGAACTGCCACGTGACAAGTTGGTTGTGATTACGGGTGTGTCGGGTTCAGGTAAATCATCCTTGGCTTTTGATACCTTGTATGCCGAAGGACAACGCCGTTATGTCGAATCATTATCTGCTTATGCAAGGCAGTTTCTAGGTATAATGGAGCGTCCAGATGTGGATGCTATTGAAGGCCTTTCTCCCGCGATTTCCATTGAGCAGAAGACCACTAGCCGCAATCCACGTTCGACAGTGGGCACGATTACGGAAGTATATGATTATCTGCGCCTGTTATTTGCACGTATTGGTAAACCACATTGTCATGGTTGTGGGCAGGCAATTACAGCCCAACCAGCCAGTGCGATTATTGAGCAGTTGGGCGCTTTGCCTGAAGGCAGTAAAGTGCAGGTTCTGGCACCCGTTGCACGGGCTAGAAAAGGTGAATTTCGCAAAGAGTTAGAACAAGCTGGTAAAGATGGTTTTGTGCGTGTGCGTATTGATGGCGAGATTATGCCTTTGGACGATGCGCCTGAACTCAAAAAAAATATCAAACATACCATTGAATTGGTCGTGGATCGTTTGGTGATTCGCGAAGGTATTCGTACCCGTTTAGCAGATTCAGTAGAGACGGCGCTACGTTACGGTGATGGAATGTTGATTGCCTTGAGCGGTGATGAAGAGAAACTGTATTCTGAGCATTATGCATGTGCCGACTGTGGCATTTCTTATCCTGAACTGGAACCACGTTTATTTTCATTCAACTCACCTGCGGGAGCATGTCCTGAGTGTGATGGTTTGGGGGTTCAAAGCGTATTTGATCCTGTTTTGGTTGTGCCTGATGAGACACTTTGTTTGCAAAATGGTGTGATTGCGCCGTGGGGTGGACGTGAAACGGTGATGTTTCATCAAACACTGGCTTCTGTGGCAAAGCATTTGGGCATATTGATGGATGCGGCATGGGTTGATTTACCCGAAGATGCCAAACAACAAATACTGTATGGAACAGGTCGTAAAAAAGTCGATTTTGTTTATCAAACAGGTACACAAAGCCGTACCGTTAGTCGTTCATTTGAAGGTGTTATTCCGAATCTTCAACGTCGTTACCGTGAAACAGGTTCTGAAGATGTGCGTGAAGAATTATCCAAATATATAAATGCTATTGCTTGCCCCAACTGTCATGGTTCGCGATTAAATCGAGCTGCAAGGCATGTATTGGTGAATGATTTATCGTTGCCAACCGTTTGTTCTTTACCATTGCATGAAGCACAAGCGTGGATTGTAGGTTTGAAGCTAAATAAGCAAGATCAAGTGATTGCTGAAAAGGTGCTGGAAGAGATCGCTGCGCGTCTGGGTTTTATGATTGAGGTAGGTTTGAACTACCTAAGTCTAGAGCGTACAGCAGGTACGCTTTCAGGTGGTGAAGCGCAGCGCATCCGTCTTGCAACACAGATTGGTTCGGCGCTGGTGGGCGTCCTGTATATTTTGGATGAGCCTTCGATTGGTTTGCATCAGCGGGACAATGATCGTTTGTTAGGAACACTCAAACGGCTCCGAGATTTAGGTAATTCAGTGATTGTAGTTGAGCATGATGAAGATGCGATTCGCGCGGCTGATTTCATTGTTGATATGGGACCGTTGGCTGGTGAACATGGTGGTGAAATCGTAGCGCAAGGTGATTTGGCAAGCATTTTAGCGGCCGATACTTTAACGGCTGATTATTTATCAGGTCGAAAATCTATTGCTATACCAAAACGTCGAAATGTTAATAAAAAACATCCGAAGATTGGCATTGAAGGTGCAAGCGAACACAATTTAAATGATGTTACGGCATGTTTCCCCATTGGACGATTAAGCTGCATTACAGGTGTGTCGGGCTCTGGAAAATCCACGCTGACCCTTGATACTTTATACCGTGCTTTTGCACGTCATTTGGGGCTAAAAACAGAGCGGGTTGGACAATATAAGTCACTTATTGGTGCGGATTTTATCAATAAAATTATTAATATCGATCAAAGCCCCATTGGTCGTACACCGCGTTCCAATCCAGCCACATATACAGGCATTTTCACGCCGATTCGCGAGTTGTTTGCAGGTGTGCCGGAATCACGTGCACGTGGTTATAAACCAGGGCGTTTTTCTTTTAATGTGAAGGGTGGACGTTGTGAAGCTTGTCAGGGCGATGGTATTATTAAAGTCGAAATGCATTTTTTGCCCGATGTTTATGTGCACTGCGAAACATGTCAGGGAAAACGTTATAACCGTGAGACCTTGGATGTGCGCTACAAAGGAAAAAGCATTGATGAAGTCTTGAATATGACGGTCGATGAAGGGCTTGCATTTTTTGAAGCAATATCGCCCTTAAAAACGCGATTGAATACCTTGCAGCAAGTTGGTTTGGGTTATATTCATTTGGGGCAAGCTGCCACCACACTTTCAGGTGGTGAGGCGCAGCGAGTGAAGCTTGCCAAAGAGCTGGCAAGACGTGCTACAGGTGACACATTATATATCTTGGATGAGCCTACCACTGGCCTGCACTTTGCTGATGTTGCCAAGCTTCTTGAGGTTTTGCATGCTTTGGTGGATCGGGGTAATACAGTATTGGTGATTGAACATAATCTGGATGTGATTAAAACTGCCGACTGGATTGTAGATATGGGGCCAGAAGGTGGTGATCGCGGTGGTGATGTGCTTGTTTCAGGCACACCTGAAGATGTCGCGGCATGTGATAAATCGTGGACTGGAAAATATCTAAAACCTTGCTTGTAGGGTCGCAGTTTTACATCTATCTAGTTCATGAATAAGCCTTATAAAATAGTTATTTAACAGTTTTGATAATGTATCCATCATTTGGTTTTTGCGTTAGATCCATGCCATTAAGTGCGGCAATACGATCGGCGGTAAAGCGCCCAAGTATTTGATGCGATTGACGCTCTAAAGATGACCAAGAATCACCTTTTTTCCATATATGCAAAGCAATACGTGGAATACCACCAGATTTCTTTTCATCGTAGAATTTTAAAGAGTTACGGATGGCTTTAAAGTCAGCTTCGTATTGATAAATATCGTTGCGTGGTGCCCACATAAATAGTAAAAATGCTTGCGACCCTTTGAGCCACACCGTGGCATCAATATAGGCCTCGCTTACGTGGGGAGCACTGGCTTTAATGCGTGCATGAGCAGATGGATAACCCATCACTGTGCTTGATGTTAGGCCCTCAATATGACGTTTGGGAAAAATAGACTCCAATAATTTTGCAGCAGTACGACGTTTGCTTAGAGCTTTGATGGAGAGTTCAAAGTAGACCTTCTTTTGACGTATGCGGGCAGTGACAGCTTGCGGGGTGTTTTTAATGACCCAACGCTTGGGGAACTTAAGTTGTAAATTTAGGCCAGGATGCAAAAAACGTTGCCCGACAACCGAGCCTTGTTCGGGATTGTCACCATAGGGGTAGCCATCCAAGGCTGACAGCATACGTTGGTGGTTTATTAAACCGTTGCCATGTAATACCTCTGCCTGTTGGTGGGTTTCTGAGATACGTTTTTGGGTTTCGGGGTGACTGGCAAATGCACCGTGATACTCAACCACTTTATCTCCGACATCTTTTCTCTCTTTTTTATCGATATCTTCTATGCGTTTAAGCGTGGTTAATAATTGCTCAACAGCCTGCGGGTCATAACCTGCTTTAGGAATATATTTGAGTGCCAACGCATCGGCTTGTGACTCTTGTTTTCGGCCATAGCCGCTGATAAACGACGCTGCTAATAGGTTCGTAAGGTTGGATGTGCCTTGCATGGGCACAAAAATTGAGGTGACCATCATGCCTAGCTGATAAGCCTGAATTTGGGTATAGCGTTGTACAGCATGACGGGCCGTGACATGGCCAATTTCATGGGCTAATACAGCAGCCAGTTCAGCCTCACTGTTCAAATAATTTAAAAGCCCTCGATGAATATAAATATGGCCGCCCGGAAGCGCAAATGCATTGATGGTAGCATTATCAACAACACGGAAATGATAAAAAAGTTCAGGTCGATCAGCGACTGTAGCGACACGTTGGCCAACTTCATTAACAAATACGGCAAGGGGATCTTTTTCATCCAATAAAGGAAGTTGCTGATTGTATTGCTGGGCAAGCTTTAGCCCCAAAGCAAGCTCTGCCTTTTCTGACATTAAAACAAAATCTTTATCCTTGCTTGCAGGGTTGGTTGCACAGCTTGCGAGCAGTGTGACAATGATGATAGATAACACATATTTCACAGTCATTATTGTAGCTCCAAATCATTAGGGGAATGCAAGGCCAAAAATAACCTTTCTTTGCTAGAAATGCGAATTCTACCGCGAACGATTACTTTCTGACCTTTTTTCAAGTTTGGAGCTCGTTTAAAAGTCTTTTTATAGGCTTTTGGAATACTTATGTTTAATTTTCCAAGTCTGAATCTCCAGCCTTTATTGCCTGTAATTTGACTAATTTCACCTTGAACAACACGAAATTGGCCAATGTTTTTTCCTGATATCTCTCGAGCCTTTAATAGTTTGAAACGGGGTGTGTTCCAGATACCCAGCTTTTGAGAGCGAGCAATGCGCTCTTCTTTCAATAACTTCTTTGTCCAGCGGACATTGGGTTCAAAGGTATAGACATGGGCATAGCCTTTTTGCACAAGCCAGCCATTTACCCATAAACCATCACGCATCCAAACTTGCGCGAGTGTGCGTTTGTAACGATCTTTTCTCTCTTTATCGAAACGTAGGCGAACTTGTTTGCCAAGTATAAGTTTTGTCAGTGCTACTTTGGCTTTTTTTCCGCCGATTTGTCCAGGTTCATCACCATGACGGGTTTCAGGTGTATTGAGTCCAAGAAAACGTATTTTCTCACCGCGACTTGTTTTGAATGTGTCACCATCATAAACCTTGGCAACGCTCACCCAACGCTCCTCGCTAATCAGTGATAATGTACCAGCTGCTGCGATGTTTGGCAGGCATATAAAAAGCAGGGCGATGGCTGTAAAGCATATTTTTAAGGTTATGATTGCAGACTTCCTACAAGCTCATGATAGGCGTTCATGTCGTGCCGTATGAGGTAATCGCGCAGACCATCACAGACTTTCCCGCAAATTAGTGGGTCATAAAACAGTCCAGTGCCAAGACCAAGCGCATCCGCACCCGTAATGGCAAATTCAATAGCATCGTTGGCTGTAGTAAGGCCGCCTTGCCCCAAGATTGGAATATTGTATTTGGCAGATATAGCGCGGGTTTGGTGAATTTTCCATAGCGCAACAGGCTTAATAGCTGGGCCAGATAGTCCACCAGATACATTGCCAATGATAGGAGTGCGTTTTTCAATATCGACAGCCATACCAACAAGGGTATTGATGACGGAAAGGCCATCCGTACCAGCTTCAATCACCATGCGTGCTGTTTCGGCGATATCGGCATTATTGGGGGATAGTTTGGTAATCAAAGGCTTACTGGTCATGGGACGCATGGCTTCAACCACTTTGGCTGCCAT
>JAUZQS010000109.1 GCA_030950875.1 Mariprofundaceae bacterium
AATGCGCTTTTTAAAATGGGTTGTTTGTAGTGAATACATGTAGGTATTGATATAGTATATGATAAGGAAGTTTAGCTTGTTTGGACAAGCTAAATTGTGTAACATGTCAAATCAAAGTTAGTGGGGTGGGGGAGAGAATAATGAATACTATAGCTAAGATAGTGTACGGAGCTTTTGCGGCAATGGCATTGCTGTGGAGTGTTAACGCTTCTGCTGGAGCGGTTGAAGGCTTTAAATTCATGGAGAAACAGGCTTGTGCAGCTTGTCATAATATCACGGGCGAAGTGAGTGCTAAAACGGTTGGCTTGTGGCGGAAAGGTCCAGCCTTGTATTATGCAGGCGATAAATATAATCAAAACTGGATTGAAAGTTGGTTGCAAAAGCCAACACGTATTCGCCCTTCGGGAGAATTCTACCTTGACCATACCCAAACAGGTGTGAAGTGGAATACATTGCGTCATGATTCATTAAAGCCGCATGTAAAATTAGCTGCCCTGGATGCTAGAAATGTAGCACTTGCTCTTACAGAGTTGCGTGCTAAGGATGCACTAGTCAATGTTGAACACTATAACGCTGATATGACAGTGCCCAGTGGTTTGGGTGATATGATGTTTGATAAAGTAAATGGCTGTTTGGCTTGCCATAGTATAGAACCGAATTATGGTGGTCTTTCAGGCCCTGAGCTTTATACAGCCGCAGCTCGTTTGAAACCTGAATACATGTTGAGTTATATTCGTAATCCGCAAGCTTGGAATCATAAAAGTTGGATGCCAAGACGTGAGTTGTCCGAAGAAGATATGCAAAAAACGGTCAATTATATTATTTCCTTAGCATCGGATAAAACGAAAGCCTTGATGAAAAGTGATGTAGACCAATCAGCAGCCAAAGATTATCGTGTATATTGTATGCAATGTCATGGTATTTCTGGAACAGGATCGGGCATTAACTCGCGTGATATGGAGGTTCCACCTCGCAATCATTCGGACTCTAAGTACTTAAGAACACGAACTGATGCAGAGTTGTTTAAGGCAATCAAAGAAGGTGGATCTTCGGTTAGTAAGTCGGCATTGATGCCGCCTTGGGGAAGGGTGTTAAGTGATGGTGAAATTAAGGGTTTGGTGAAACATATTCGCAAGTTATGTAATTGTAAGTTTGATAGCTCAAAAAGTAAGCAATGACAGCTTGAAGATAATGCTCTACGAAAGCCAACTGCAATACGACAGTTTTGCAGCTGGCTTTTATGAGTAAAGTAAGTTTGGCTTTTGAATAAGTGCGATGTTCATGTATAATAAAAACAGGAGAAGTACATGTTAAGTAAACAGTTATTGTTTAGGTTAGCGATCATATTATTTATTATTGCAGTGATTGGTCTGTTGATATTTAAGGTTGATCAGATGTCTGTAAATGTAACAAAAACAAGCATTCAATCACGAATGGAGCGGTTGTTTCTGATTACTGGGCAATCAAAAGAACTAAATATTAAATATGAAATTGCGGATCCTTCTGTAACGGTCTTGGATTCAGGTGATATTGCTTTTAAATCAAGCATCATGCTGACTTCTGGCCTAGATAAAAAGTGGGGGACGATGGCATTTGCAACAAAGGTTGCTTTACGAGCAAAGGACAACTCGTTTCATCTAATAGTTCCTGAGAATGTCATATTAACTTTTCGAAGTGGAAGCTCGAATAAAGCAGGGTTTAAGCTATGGAAGAAAAATGCTGAACCGCTAGTTACCATGATAACCAAACAAATGAATGCTTTTTTACTTACAAAAGATATTTTTGCATTGAGTGGTTCTCAATTAAGGGTTCAAGCAAGGTCGATAACTATTCATAAAGTGAATAAATCGGATAATGGTATTCAAATTGTTTTGGATGTTGATCAGGGTATGTTTGTGATTATCGTTTACGTTGCAATGCTTTTGGCGGCATTTATTTTTGCTTGCGGATACTTCTTTGTGGGCGGAGTTGTTGGCTTTAAGGATCCAACCAAATTGTTATTTATCGATCCGAAAAAGATTCCCAAGAAAGAAGGAAGATGATTTTTCTTTCTATGTAGGTTTTGAAGGGGCGCCACTTTTGGCGTCCCTTTTTCATTCAATATAAAGAAACAATTCGATATTTAAAATTCACTACCTTATGACACTTATTGCATGGTAGCATCTTGGCGCCTGCTTTTAGCAGACATTTTTCAATTAATTCTATATGCAATAGGGGATAGGTCATGAAATTGGCAATGCTAGGTTTGGGTCGCATGGGCGGCAATATGGTGAAACGTTTGATGCAGGCTGATCATGAAGTGGTTGCCTATGATGTGGATAGTGCGCCAGCTATGGCTTTGGCAGCGGAATTTAATGGTGTCTCCTCAGCGACAAGCTTAGAGGATGTGATTGCCCAACTGCCAACACCACGTGTAGTATGGATTATGGTTCCGCACCAGTTTGTGGACGCAAGTATTGAAAATTTATTAAATGCAGGGCTTGAAGCGGGCGATTTAATCATTGATGGTGGCAACTCTAATTACAAAGAAGGTCAACGCCGTGGTGTTTTATTGGCTGAAAAAGGCATTCTTTTTGCCGATTGTGGTACATCAGGCGGAGTTTGGGGCTTACAGAACGGTTATTCACTTATGATTGGTGGTGAAAAGTCTGCCATTGATCTCATTGCACCGGC
>JAUZQS010000011.1 GCA_030950875.1 Mariprofundaceae bacterium
GTAACGATTATTTTAACCACGCATTATATTGAAGAGGCTGAAGCGATTGCCGATCGTGTCGGGGTTATCAACAATGGTGAGTTGTTACTACTCGAAGACAAAGCGCATTTAATGAAGAAGTTTGGTACACGGCAATTAAGCATTGAGCTTGAAGAAGCCGTTGATCAGTTGCCCGAAACATTGTCTCAGTGGGGGCTGGAGCTATCGCATGAAGGACATCGGCTGACCTATACCTATGGTCAGAACAAATCCCAATCAAACATTGCAGCGTTGTTACACGCGATCAGTGAAACCAATTTGTTATTAAAAGACATTAACACCTCACAAAGCTCACTTGAAGATATTTTTATAGATTTGGTGGATAAAAAAGTGGATGAAAAACAATGAATTATTACGCTATTAGAGTTATTTATAAATATGAGATGCTGCGCTCATGGAACACCATATTGCAAAGCCTCGCCTCGCCAGTGATTTCTACCGTGTTGTATTTTGTAGTATTTGGTTCGGCGATTGGTTCACGCATACAAGAGATCGAAGGCATCAGTTATGGCCTGTTCATTGTTCCGGGTCTGATTATGCTGGCGTTATTAACGCAAAGTATTGCCAACGCATCGTTTGGCATATTTTTCCCCAAGTTCACCGGTTCAATCTATGAAGTGATGTCAGCACCGATTTCATTTATTGAAATTTTACTGGGTTACGTCGGTGCGGCAGCCACGAAATCGTTTATCATTGGTTTGATTATTTTGGCAACAGCAGCTTTTTTTGTACCCCTGCAAATTGCGCATCCATTTTGGATGCTGGCCTTTTTAATATTAACCTGTGTCTCCTTTAGCCTGTTTGGTTTTATCATTGGTATATGGGCCGATAACTTTGAAAAATTACAACTCATACCGATGTTGGTCATTACACCGCTGGTCTTTCTTGGTGGAAGCTTCTACACCATTGATATGTTGCCGCCCGCCTGGCAAACCGTGTCACTGTTTAATCCAGTGGTCTATTTAATCAGCGGTTTTCGTTGGAGCTTTTTTGAGGTCTCCGATGTGAGTGTTGGCATCAGTTTAATGATGATACTCGTTTTCCTAAGCGCCTGCCTGCTAACAGTCTGGTGGATGTTTAAAACAGGTTATCAATTAAAAAAATAAGCAGTTTCAGTCATGAGATATCAAGACAAGAGCTGCTACAAAATCAATCGAGTCTGACCTTATCGATTTGACTCTAAGCTTCATTCGAAGATAGAAAATCGTTGCCTAAAGCATGGGCTGATTTGTCCGATAAAGAGCTTAAAGAAGTGACCAGTATTGAAGATGCCATATTCTGTCATAACGGTTTGTTTATTGCAGGTGAAGAATCATTTGAAAGCACCATGAAAATGGCATCCATTGCAGTTGAAACAGAATAAAAGAGGCTATTACTGAAATGTAGGTAGTCCACATAATCTATAAATATCATCAGGAAAGTTGACCTTGAATGGGTAACTAGACAATATTACACATGCTTCGTTTTTTCGAGCCGGAGCGTTTGAAATATAAGTTTAGTATCGGGTGCCCAAATACAATGAAAATATTAGCATTTGATCGAAAAAAGCACGTTTATCAAAATGATGCTTTTGCTGAATTGGTCAAAGATGCCATTCGATTCTTCAACGGGACACCAGTTCTCCCTCTACCACCGCCAGAAACTTTTTTTGGGGCAGGGGTTTATGCCCTTTACTATACGGGTAAAAACCCGCTTTACAAAAAGTACGCAGAACTAAATCGTCTTTCTTATGGATACCCCATTTATGTTGGAAAGGCGGTGCCCAAAGGGTGGCGACAGTCTAGAATCTCGGATTCCACAGGGACTCAATCTCGCGAATTACATTCACGCCTTAGAGAACACAGTCGAAGCATTACAGTCGGAGAGGGTCTTTCAATAGAGGACTTTTCATGTCGATTTGTCATATTTGAAGAAGAAAGTTCTGACATGATCAGCACAATAGAGGCTGCACTCATTAAATTGAACATTCCTCTATGGAATACAGTACTAGATGGTTTTGGAAATCACGACCCAGGTAAAGGGCGTTACGAGCAAGCTAAATCAGATTGGGATGTTATTCACACAGGCCGTGCCTGGGCAGTTAAATGCAATGGCCTCGCTAAAGAAAAGAAAATAATTCTAGCTAACATTGAAAGCCTTTTTCAAGGAATTGGATAACTAATTTATGCGTTCACTCGAACTGTTTTCTGGAGCTGGTGGCCTAGCAAAAGGACTTGAGCTGGCCGGGTTCAAGCATTCGGCGTTTGTTGAGTTCAATAAACATGCGTGTTCGTCGCTAGCAGTTAACTTTGAGCCAGACAAAGTATTTTTTGGAGACATCAAAGATTTTGATTTGAATAGTGTAGGCGTTGTAGATATCGTAGCGGGCGGGCCTCCTTGCCAGCCATTTTCACTTGGAGGAAAGCACCAAGCGAACCAAGACAACCGAGACATGTTTCCCTTTGCAATTCAGGCTGTAGAGGAACTCACACCTAAAGCTTTTGTATTTGAAAATGTAAAAGGATTGCTTCGGCCAAGTTTTGCTGATTACTTTGAATACATAATTCTCCGACTTACATACCCTAGCTTTACTGCAAAGTCAGATATGGCATGGGAGGAACATCTTGTGCATCTACAAAAGGTGGATAAATTCCATTATGATGGCATTAAATACGATGTTAACTTCAAGCTGATTAATGCTGCCGATTATGGTGTTCCACAAACGCGAGAGCGAGTAGTTATCGTAGGTATTAGGTCGGATATTGGGGAATCTTGGTCCTTTCCAGAAGCGACGCATTCAGAAGATCGTCTGATATGGGATATGCATGTAACCAGCGACTATTGGAAACGTCATAATGTGGAAGAATCGTGCCGTCCTCCTGTTGCAGACTCTATGAGGAAGAAAGCGACTAGGTTAAGAAATCGGTTTGGTTTCTTGGAGCCTGACCTTCAGCCTTGGAGGACTGTTCGGGATGCACTACAGGGTGTTCCTGATCCTAATGAAAAGCATGATATTAAAGACCATGTATTTAAAAAAGGAGCACGTATCTATCCTGGGCACACTGGGAGTGATTTTGATTGGCCATCTAAAACCATAAAAGCTGGTGCTCATGGTGTTCCTGGTGGAGAAAATATGATTCGTTTTTCCGACGGTAGTGTTCGTTACTTATCCACGTTTGAAGCAAAGCGCATTCAAACGTTCCCTGATAGCTTTATTATTAAAGGTGCTTGGAGCGAAGCTATGCGCCAGCTTGGAAATGCTGTTCCCGTATTACTTGCAGAGATAATAGGTAACAAGCTTCGCGAAATGTTGAACCATGCCCTTACTTCGACTCAATCACATGTAAATCTGGATTCATCCAAAAATAGACAATCAATACCTTCTACGCGTTCTGGATTTACCGTTGATCAAATAACTCATAAAAAAGCAGCATGAGGTATGGCCTTACCGTCACACTTACGATCTATAGCGAAGCTTGTTAGCAGACATGAGATAGGCCATCTTATTGTTGCTCGCGTACTCGGATTCAAAACAGGAGATATTACAATAACAGTCATAGGCCCAATTGATGGATACAAAGGAGGGTCAGAAATAACCCTTTCTCAGCCATTAAGTTCTGTAGACGAAGTTCTTAAATATTCAAAAAACCGGGTGCAAACTCTCTTCGCAGGAGCTCTTGCAGAATCTCTTGATAAATCAGGTAAAGTTAACCTGGAATATGCCAATAAGTGCCTAAATGGAGATGCTAAAAACGACTTTGCTAAAGCAAGGGAGCTTTTGCAAATTATCAGAAATATAAAATATCCGAATGATATAATTGAGGTTGAGATGAATAAACATCTCAATATGATAAGTGACGACCTGTGGGAAAAGGCCATCTTACGTGTGGAGTCTGATTGTGAACTTATTGAAGGGTTGAGTGACCGCTTGGCATCTGAGGTGCATGCAGTTAATACTGAGGTGCGACTCACAGCTAAAGCCATTGATGAGACTCCCAAGATTATTGAGCGTTTCGGTTTGGACACGACGGGGGCAGATACGAATGGCGCTAACTTAAGCCATTCTCTTTAACGGTAATGGTGTCAGGCTTCGGTATTGTTGTTAGTGCGGAGCCATGAGGCCAACTGACCCCGAAGCTTCTAATTTGCGGTTTTCTATTTACGATTCATTTGTTTTTTGGTTTTGCTGGTTGCCTGTGCGGTGAATGGATCGTCTGGCCAGTAGTGGCGTTTGTATTTTCCACGCAGTTCTTTTTTTACATCGTGATACGTGGTTTTCCAGAAGCTGTTTAAATCTTGTGTTACCTGCATGGGTTTGCGCGCGGGTGATAAGAGATGCATCGTCAGTTTACACTGCCCGTTTAACAGAGTCGGCGTGTCGTATAGGCCAAACACTTCCTGGAGCCTGACGGCAAGTACGGGCTGTGCGGGATCGCTGTAATCAATGTTCACTGAGGAACCGCTGGGTACGTTGATTCTCTCTGGCGCCGTGTGCTTGATCAATTGCTGTTGTTTCCAGCTGAGCTGATTTAAAAGCAGGTTATGCAAATCGAGTTTGGAACATTGCTTGAGACTGTTTTCATGGCTTAAGTGAGGTTGCAGCCATTCATCCAGAGTGTCGCTCAGCGTCTGTTCTGAAAAATCTGGAAGAGGCAAATCAGCAAACTGTTTTTTAGCAGCGGGATTGTTATTCAGATGGTGATTAATAAATTGCACACGTTGTTTCAGACTGTCTGCCTTAGCACTCCAGTTTAGGCAGTCTAACCCTAGATTTTTTATTGCCAGTATCAGGCACTGCTGCACTGCCTCTCTGCTTTCGTTGTTATTAACAATGGATTCTTGCAACACTATTTTTCCAATACTACGGGTCTGTTTGACCTCAACACGTTGGACACTTTCATTCCATTCAGTTTTTTCTTTTTTCTGAATGTTATCCATAAAATATTCCTGCAATTGTTCAGCGCTAATATCTGCCGCGAGATAAATGCAGGCTTCACCTTGTTTGGCATCAAGGTTGGCGACCACAAGATACTCATGGTGATGATGCTGTAAAAAGGGTGGAATCATCGCGCCTTTACCGTTACTAAGTAAATAACGTGCTTGGTTGGGGTTGCGTCGTTTGGCGATTCTGTCGGGGTAGGCGTAGGCCAGAAGCACGCCGCTATAATGACTGTCTGGGCTCTCTTTGTTTAGCGAGCCCTTGTTTGAGAACGGTTTACTGCACTGTTTAAGACGCTTAAAAAAATCATCGGCGGTTTGTATGATACGTTTGCATTGCTGGTTATCTATGCCGTGATGGTTTGCTCTTGCATTCACAAGAATATTAATCCTGTCATGGATGTCGGCACTTTTTTCAGAACGAGACTGAAATATATCTTTCTCGGTGAGCAGACTGGCGATCAAACAGGCGTGATAAGCCTGATCAAGTTTAACTGCAGCCAGCATCATGTGCGCTAAACGTGGATGCGTGCCAAGTTTTAGCATGTCACGGCCATGCGTTTTGATTTTTCCCTGTTCATCTATGGC
>JAUZQS010000110.1 GCA_030950875.1 Mariprofundaceae bacterium
GGTGGTTGTTTAGTGTTTTGCTGCTATAATTTCTCATAGTTCATTTCGCTCCTTGGTTAATAGATTTGTCCTTTCCAGATCCTTCTATTATAGCACATTACGATGCCGTATGGGAGCGGAACGAACCATCCCATTAGTATATTCTTTTCTTGCTTTGTGTGAATCGGCAACAGTTACAACAAATGTACATTTGTGTTAACATTGCTTCCTGTGCAGATAAGTTGGCTGAGAAAAGTTGAAGAGGTTCTTTGAATACTTCATGCAATATAGTAAAGAGGTCGGTACCCTTAAAATATAGGCATCTATTGGCATCATTAGTGATTTAATTCAGCTTGAATGCCCAAGGCAGGGTGAAGGAGGTGTTATGCGAACTACTTTGAAAGAATGGCTCTCTAAGTCGGACCAAATTAAGTGACTGAAATATAAGGATTGATGACCTATATGTGGTGATAATAAGCACTTAGAGCATCTTTTTGACCATGAGATGGTGCGTTTAAGGGAGGGTCAGTATGGGCAGTTCCGGCCAGGGGCATGAAAGCCGAGTGGGATTCATCAATTATTCGTAATGAGACCACACTGAGGAAGATAAGGGGTCAACGCTTTAGTTTATAGTTTTTTCAGGGAGTGAGTCGGGGAAGGGATTGTCAAAGGCATTGCAATACCGGAAGTGATGATCAGCTCGCGATGCGAGAGTTGACATGTGTAAATCATAAAACATAATAGCAACATGCGTATTACACTATCCATTCCCGACGAAATTGCTGAAAGGTTTCGGTCAGCAATCCCCCCCCGGAAGCGATCTGGTGTTATCACACGTTTGATTGAGCGTGAACTGGAGCATCGTAACAAGGCTTTGGCCATAGCTTGTATTGCTGCGAATCAGGATGAGTCGCTGGAAAAAGAAATTGACGAATGGCAGTCATTTGATGACACGTTTGATGAATAGCAAGAGGAAAATAAAGCGCGGTGAAATTTGGTGGGTTAGTCTCGATCCAACACAAGGATCGGAAATAAAAAAGACCAGACCTTGCCTTGTTTTATCACATGACACGATCAATGAGCTGAGAAAAACAGTGATCGTTATCCCGCTTTCTTCTGCTGCAAAGTCACACCCGCCGATTAGTGTTCCCATCTCTTGTCAGGGGAAGCAAGTTGTTGCGATTATCGATCAGGTACGAGCTGTCGCCAAGCATCGTTTGAAAAATAGAATAGAGGTTGCTTCTGACGAGTATGTAAAAAGCATAACAAATGCCCTGTTTCTTATTTTACAGTGAGCAATCGCGCCACAGTAACTCGAGCGACTATGTGCGTGATTTGATTCGCAGGGATCAGGATCGGGCAGCTATTATTGCTAATATGCAGAAACAGGTTACCGAAGGCATCAACAGTGGCGTTGGCAAGCATTCCATGGATGAATTGAGAGAGATCGCCCTCAAGCGGTTGCCGGTGTAAGTGGCATTTACGCTTAGCCGCAAGGCTGAAGATGATTTGATCGAAAACCTGATTGTATATATGACCGATGATAATAACGATATTTTTATTATCCGAATTCGTCACGGTCACGAAGATTGGCAAAGTAATCTGTAGGGTTGTAGGACTCTCTAAGTCGTACCAAGTAAGTAATTGAAACATAAGGTTTAATATTCTATGTGTAGTGATAATAAGCTCTTAGAGTCCTCTTTTTGACCATGGAATGGTATTTTAAGGGCGGAGGGTACAAGAGCGGTTCGTGATCACATATCTGTTGGTCTAGCCAAATTTCAAATGAAGAAAACGACGCTGTCTATGGTGATCTGGTTTATATTAGTAAAGAAGATTCAAATAAAGTTATACGCTATTGGCAGTCTGGAGCATATTCAGAGCAGAAACTCCAGCATGGTTGGTGGGGTCAGTAACCGTTCGATAAGCAATATTTTGCAAGACTACATCGCATTGAAACAAAATAATGTAGGTGGTTTGTGGGCTTTGATTTGAAAAAATTTCAGTAAGGTGCCTCAGTTTTTGAAGAAGAAGTGAGGAGATAGACGAGAAATGGGGGATTACTGGAGATGAAAGGATAGAGTGACAACTAATGTGTGTTTGTGATAATGTTGTTAGCTGTGCTATGCTTGGTTGATTCGAATAAATATAAGGAGGCTCACACCATGCGTTTATCTATCGAAGTGTCACCGGAGCAGCACCAGCAACTCAAGGCTGTGGCTGCGCTAAGTGGTAAAAGCATCAAGGCGTATGTTTTAGAGCGCGTGTTGCCAGAGATGCAGTCCTCTGAAAACGGAGCTGTATTGCATCAGTTGGAATCATTTATGGAACCGCGTATTAAGGCAGCTCGGAACGTGCTTGTTGATAAATCTGTTGAACAGATATTTGAGGAAACTCATCGGGAAATGCAATAGCGGATGCCGCCTTATGAGCTAACGCATCATGCTGAAGAAGATCTCAAAGGCATTGCCCGCTATACATTGAAGCAATGGGGCAGGAAGCAGTCAATGCATTATGCAGAGACCCTGGAGAGATGCTTCCTGGGAATTTCTTCAGGAACGGTTCATTCTTACAGGTTTTCTCAGCGTTATTGCCAAGTTGAAGTAGTGCATTGTCAACATCACTACGTATTTTTTATTCATTCTGACAAGAAACCGCCTGTTATTATTGCTGTGTTGCATGAACGAATGGATATGCTGGTTTGGCTTAGAAACAGGATAATTTGATGGGGTCGCTAACCGTATGATAAGCAATGTTTTGCTTAAATCACAGGAAGGCTATATTGCATTGAAAACAACAACGTAGGTGGTTTGTGGGCTTTGATTTGGAAAAATCTAAGTAAATTACCTCAGTTCTTTCGTCATTAAGGAACAATATTAGTATAATAAACACAATCAGCTATAGATGTCTGCTAGCTCTGCCCATTACTAGCAAATAAAACGGGACATATCAATTTATCATTTAGCCTTCGCGCATGCTGATACAAAACAACATCAAACAGAAATTATCCGAAACAGATTCTATTCAAATTGTTCGAAATATTATATGTGACCACCCCAAGTTAAGTCGAACCAAAATATCACGGCTTGTATGCGAACACTTTGATTTTTTTAACGCAAAAAGCAAGCCTCAACAGTCTGGGTGTCTAAAAGCACTGCGTGAACTTGAGAAGGCAGAG
>JAUZQS010000111.1 GCA_030950875.1 Mariprofundaceae bacterium
CCAACTCGCAACATCAGAGATTCACTTTCCGCTTCTACCATCACACGTAACTTGGGCTCAGTTCCCGACATACGCACACTCACGCGACCAGACTCACCCAACGCCAGTTCTGCATCATGAAGTAAACCTTGAATCACTTTATCAGCCATCACATCTCTGCGTTCTGGCAAAATAATATTCCATAGTTTTTGCGGAAACAAGACCATGGAACTTGCCATATCTTGGATGGGTTTATTTTGCTCTTTCATCGCACAAAGCAATTGCAAAGCACTCATCAAACCATCGCCTGTGGTATTGCTATCCAACATAATCACATGGCCTGACTGCTCACCACCAAGGTTACATCCTTTTTCACGCATCATCTCAAGCACATAACGGTCACCCACCGCTGCGCGATACATCTCAAGCCCTATATCATTTAAGTAACGTTCCAAACCCATATTACTCATCAATGTTGTAACGACAGCACCGCCACGAAGCTTGCCATGACTATTGGCATGCTCCGCTAAAATCGCAATCACACGGTCGCCATCCACAAGTTCACCATTGGCATCACAAGCTATAAGACGATCCGCATCACCATCCAAAGCCAACCCCAAATCAGCTCCAACCTCAACCACCTTGGCACACATATGTTTGGGATAAGTCGAGCCACAGTCATGGTTAATATTATAACCATCAGGCTCTGCAAACATACTCACCACATCACAACCTAATTCCTGCAACATACGTGGTGCTACGTCATACGCTGCACCATTCGCACAATCCACCACAACTTTCATGCCATCCAGACGTAAACCTCGTGGTAATGAGGCTTTTAAAAATTCAATATAGCGACCCCGTGCATCATCGACGCGCACCGCTTTGCCAATTTCAAGCGCCGATGGCAATGCTGGTAGATTATCCAAACATTGTTCAATTTCTAATTCCACCGCATCGGGCAGTTTAAAACCATCCGCTGCAAAAAACTTAATGCCATTATCCCCAGCAGGATTATGCGAAGCAGACAACATTACGCCCGCATCAGCACGCAAACTACGGGTTAAATATGCCACCGCAGGTGTAGGAACAGGACCAACCAGCTGCACATTCATGCCTTGTGCCGTCAAGCCTGCACACAATGCAGACTCAATCATATAACCCGATAAACGGGTGTCTTTGCCAATAAGAATATACGGTTTATGTGGCAAATGTTTGGTTAACACATGCCCTGCAGCTCGTCCCAAACGCAGTGCAAATTCCGCAGTCATCGGATCCTGATTTACGGTGCCTCGCACGCCATCGGTACCAAAATATTTACGCATTATTGACCAGCTCCTTGTAGCCCCAAATCATTAATTACTCCAGCCTCAAGATGGCTGGGGGCATCTCGAAGTAAAACACCGCGAACCACAAATCCGCCTTTATTTTTTTCCAAATGCACCGCTTTCCCTGCTGGCGTTGAAACATCAACTTTTAATTCAAATGCGCCCGCCTTTAATTCCAATCTTATAGGTACTGTTTCAACAGCATTAAGCACTTCTAACCAAACTTCCGGACCTTGTAGACGTGCCAAGACAGGCTCAACTGATACAGCTTCAACATGCCAACCTTGCGGCAAATCAAACTGCGGATGTACGGCAACCGTGCGTGTCACAATACGATCTACCTGCAACTGTACCAAATCAGGCTGAATACTTTCTACCACGAGCCCTGCTGGCAAACGAACATCCTCTGGATTCAATGGACGCTCAATTACACCTGGTTTGGATAAATCACGCGCATTCAAGGGCACAAAAATATCACTTGCCTGCAGCACCTTCAAACGCGCCTGTAAACCTTTCACCGTCAATCGAACTTGATTCGGTAAATTGTTTACAATCACCATATCCGCTGGCAAACCTTGAACTTGCAAGGCAACTTCTAGACTTAGTGAACCTTCACCTTCACCATGTACTTGCACCCATAAAACAACTGCAATCAATACTGCCCAAACGTACAGAGCCAGTGGTTTTAACATGCTCAACATCTTATCCATGTTTTGAACCCCACTGAAAACTCTGTACCTGCAAGCGTTGCTTTAACTCTTTTCTCAGCTGCTCTGAATCCAATGCTAAACTTAGCTGCCCTTCTTCTGCCAAATGAATTTCACCCCGTTCTTCAGATACAATCACCACCAAAGCATCACTTTCTTCACTAATGCCTACGCCAGCTCGGTGCCGTGTTCCAAAACCACCTGGCAAAGCATCCGCTTCAACCAACGGTAGTAAAACCCTTGCCGCAACAATACACGCTCCATTTGCGCCGTAACGAACAACAACTGCACCATCATGCATTGGGGCTTTAGGGCAAAACAATGTTTGAATAACATCTGAACGAAGTGCTATCTCCATTTCAACACCCGTCTCCATCAAGTGCTTTAAACCAGTATCACGTTCAATAACTATTAGACCACCCCAACCTCGATGCACCAATGCATTGGCAGACTCCACCAAGTGTTCAAGCATATCTTCCATAGGCCTAGCCGCTGGCGCCAATGGGTTGACTGCTACGCGCATCAAACCACGTCGTATTTCATGCTGAAACAGTACCACCAGAATAATAATAAATGCCGAGAAAAATTGGGAAAACATCCACTCAACAGTTAATAAGCCAAACAGACGTGCTAACTCATAAATCAAAAACAATACAGCCAAGCCGATTAACATTTGCTCAGCTCGCGTACCACGCATCAAACGCAATGCAAAATAGACAACCACCGCAACCACAAGAATATCTATAATATCCAACACGCCTATATGCCAAATAGGCCAGTTCATATCAATCCCAAGCATATTTACACACCATTTTTCCTATATTTACCTTTTACATCAAGCAATGCAGACGCTACCTGACAAGCTCGATATTGGCATGCCACATCATGCACACGTACACCATCAACGCCTTGGAAAATGCCAATACTACCAGCGACTGCTGTCTCCAATTCGCGCTCATCCACAAGTCCCCCAGTCAGTGAACCTATAAATGATTTTCGTGATACACCCAGTAATATAGGTAGACCAAAACGTTCTTTTAGTACACCTATATTGGCAATTAATACTAAATTATCTTCTACAGATTTTCCAAAACCAATGCCTGGATCAAGTAATAATGCTGATTCTGGTATGCCAGCACACAAACAGCGTTCCAAGCATTTCTCAAAAAAAGCCTCAACTTCAGATAGAACATCATGGTACTTTGGTGCCTGTTGCATTGTCTCAGGTGTGCCCTGCATATGCATCAAGCACACATCCACTTCTGCATCTAGCGTAGCCTGAACAGCCACATCCAAACTCTTGTCATCAAATAATAATGCACTCACATCATTGATCATACAGGCTCCCGCCTGTACAGCCTGTTTCATCACCATGGCATGCCGTGTATCGATGGATACTTTGCAACCCTTCGCAACCAACGCCTTGATAACGGGCATTACACGCTGTAACTCTTCCCTTTCCGCTATGGGCTTAGCTCCTGGGCGCGTGGACTCTCCACCCACATCAATAATCTTGGCGCCTGCATTCCACATCGCCAAACCATGTTGAACAGCCCTATCAACATCAATAAATTTACCACCATCTGAAAATGAATCAGGGGTGCAATTTAGCACCCCCATAACCCATGCTGATTGTCCAGCCTGACATAACCATTGCGATGACTTTTGCTGACCTTTACGGTCATGCATTAGTGTGACTGTCTTGCCTCATCGCCCGAAGGTTTCACATCTTCATCCATATCCTCGCAATCATCTTCAACAGAAGTATCGGATTTAGGCTTTAAATCATCGGATAGATCATCACTCTGAGTTCGTATCTTTTTACCCGCCAAAATCTTATTAATTTCATCACCTGACAATGTCTCATATTCCAAGGCTGCTTGTGCTAATTTATGCAGGTCATCAATATTGTCTGTAAGAATTTTCTTGGCTCGTTCATAAGCATCATCAACAAAAGCTCTTACCTCAGCATCAATTAAACGTGCCGTTTCATCCGAAACACTCTGGTGTTGGGTAATCGAGCGACCCAAGAATATTTCCTGTTCATCCTCACCGTATAGCAAAGGCCCCAGTTTATCCGACAACCCCCACTTGGTGACCATATTTTTTGCCAGACCACTGGCCATTTGAATATCACTGGAGGCACCCGATGTCACTTTATCGTAGCCAAAAATCAATTCTTCAGCCACACGTCCACCCATCGCAATGGCTAGATTATCATGCATTTTCTCACGTGATTGAGAATATTCATCTCTTTCTGGCAAGCGCATCACCATACCTAAAGCCCGTCCGCGCGGAATAATTGTCATCTTATGGATTGGATCTGATGCAGGGCAATGAATTGCCACCAACGCATGGCCACCTTCGTGGTATGCGGTCAGCTTTTTCTCATCTTCGGTCATCGCCATCGAACGTCGCTCTGTACCCATCATCACCTTATCTTTGGCTTCATCAAAATCAGCCGCAGAAACTTTGTCTTTATCAAAGCGAGCCGCATTAAGTGCCGCTTCATTCACAAGGTTTGCAAGCTCCGCTCCGGAAAATCCAGGCGTACCACGTGCAATCACTTTCACATTAACATCCGATGCCAAAGGAACATTTTTCATGTGCACTTTAAGAATTTGAACCCGACCATTCAAATCAGCATTGCCCACCACAACTTGGCGATCAAAACGACCCGGGCGCAACAAGGCTGGATCCAACACATCTGGTCGGTTGGTTGCGGCTACAATAATGACACTCTCATTGGCCTCAAAACCATCCATTTCAACCAACATTTGATTCAATGTCTGCTCACGCTCATCATTACCACCGCCCACACCAGCACCGCGATGACGACCCATGGCATCAATCTCATCGACAAATATAATGCAAGGCGCATGTTTTTTTGCCTGCTCAAACATATCACGCACACGCGATGCGCCTACACCCACAAACATTTC
>JAUZQS010000112.1 GCA_030950875.1 Mariprofundaceae bacterium
GAGTGTTTTCTTCTCACCAGCCTTCAAGTCTGCTTCAGTCTGTTTTATATGTTTCTGAAATGATGTGATTAATGTCGCAAAAAGGCCGCCTTTCGCGCCGCCCTTGGCTGCCTTACCCGATTCGCCCAGCGAACCAGCAGCACTGCCTTGTGTTTGTGTAATTTGCTCAATCATGCGCTACATCAAGCAGCCTTCATGCCATTGCATTTATCTTTATTTATCAATAAGTTATAAATACCTTACGGAGCATTACAGGCAAATTATACCCTATCAGTCGGCAATATTTTCCATAGGGGCATAGGCAATATCTACCAATCAGCTACAGCACGAGAGTATTTGCGAATAATTTTAGTAGGGGCTTGCGACCATTCCAATAGTCGTTCTACTTCGCTATTTCTCGAGCGACTTTAGAGAACGTTTTATTTTCCATTTATTGCCAAATGATGTCCGCAGTAACTCGGGTATAGCCCGTCGATAATAATAAATATATTGTTCGCTTCTATGAAGAAAGCTCCATTTTCCATTAGCCATTGCTTAGCGTCCTGTACCAGCTATATGTACAACCTGCTTGTACAAGCAGGAGCCAACATTTGTACCATTATGAAGAATACGCTGAAAGCGTTGGAAAATAAGGTGTTAGAAGAAAATGGTGGAGCCAGACGGGATCGAACCGTCGACCTCTACGCTGCCAGCGTAGCGCTCTCCCAGCTGAGCTATGGCCCCAAAGCTTACCAACATAAATACGCAAGCGGCGTGCATTTAGCCATGCGCCTTTCATACTGTCAACCACATAACTTTAAACGATCCAAAGAGGAATTGTGAAACTATTTCGTCGAACCCTATCTGCTGACTGCAATACACCTGTCCAGATTTTTTCTTGCCTACGCGGCGAGCAAGAATGTTTTTTATTTGAAAGTGCTGAGGGCGGTGAGCATTGGGGACGCTATAGCATTATTGGTTTTTCTCCTGCTGCCGTTGCGGTTGAAAAAAATGATCAATTGCATATCCGCTATCGCGATGGATCACATAAATTCTCTGATACAGATATGCAAACATGGTTGCGCCACGAGGTAATTGCCCAAGCTGTGCCAGAAAATGCTGATGATCTGCCCTTTGCTGGCGGTGCAGTCGGTTACTTTGCATACGATATGGTCTATCGCTTTGAGCCTGGCTTGAAATCAGTGGTCTCCGATACCAATACTGCCGCCTATATGATCGTTGACCGCTTTGTCATTATGGATAATTTACATGGCATCATGCACCTATGTGTCTTGGAAGATGATGCCACACGTGCAAGTTCTGAGCTTGATCTGATGGAAAACAACATTGCCCAAGCCTCATCACCCGAAACCATGCGTTTGGATGCTGATACCAGTGCAACTGCCGAACCAACCGCACATATGCCACAAGCATCGTATGAGGCAATGGTCGAAAAAGCCAAAGAGTATATTTTAGCAGGTGATATTTTTCAGGTTGTATTATCACAACGTTTTTCTGCGCCGTTAACATGTGATCCGCTATCTATTTATCGTGCTGTACGCCATATTAACCCTTCCCCCTACCTATTTTACCTGCATGTGGATGACACTATTTTGGTTGGTTCTTCCCCCGAAATACTGGTTAAAAAAGAGGGTAAAAAAGCCATTGTTCGCCCCATTGCAGGCACACGCCCTCGTGGCTCAACAGTCGTGGAAGACTTGGCTCTGGAGAAAGAGCTGCTCGCAGACACGAAGGAAAGAGCCGAACATGTCATGCTGGTTGATTTAGGACGCAACGATTTGGGAAGAGTATGTGAATTTGGCTCTGTGCATGTATCCGAATCTATGGGTGTTGAACGCTACTCCCATGTCATGCACATTGTTTCACAAGTCGAAGGTGAATTGCGAAGCGATATTGATGCACTGGATTTACTAGCTGCAACCTTTCCAGCAGGCACCTTATCTGGCGCACCAAAAATTCGTGCCATGCAAATTATCCATGAACAAGAATCTGAACCTCGTGGCCCTTATGGCGGTTGTATTGGCCACATTTCCTTTGGTGGCGAAGATATGGATACAGCTATTATTATACGCACTGCAGTTATCCAAAATGACACCATTTATGTGCAAGCTGGAGCGGGCGTGGTGGCTGATTCTGTGCCTGCCAATGAGCACCAAGAATGTGTGAATAAAGCAGCTGCCATGTTCCGCTCAGTAAGCTTGGCACAGTCTCAAACCAACAAAGGAAAACCATCATGAGCATCCTCGTTATTGATAACTATGACTCATTTACTTTCAACCTCGTGCAGTATTTAGGCGAGCTTGGTGAAACCCCAATCATTTATCGCAATGATCAGATTACGGTTGATGAAATCCGTGAACTTGCTCCTCAACGGATTCTTATTTCACCCGGCCCTTGCACACCAGATGATGCAGGTATTTCCATGGATGTGATTCGCCAATTCTCGGGCAAACTACCGATTTTTGGTGTTTGCTTGGGTCACCAATCGATGGCACAGGTGTTTGGTGGTTCGGTGATTCGTGCGCCTCGTCTAATGCATGGTAAAACCAGCCCCATCGAGCATAACCAACAAGATATTTTTACAGGCCTTCCTACACCTTTCATTGCTACGCGTTATCACTCACTCATCGTTGAAGAGCCATTACCTGACTGTTTGGAGCGCACAGCATGGACTGCGGAAGGCGAGCTAATGGGATTGCGGCACAAAGAGCATCCAACCTTTGGTGTGCAGTTTCACCCCGAATCCATTCTCACTGAACATGGCCATCAAATGTTAAAAAACTTTCTTGAGGTACCGGCATGAGTAATATCATTTTATCTGCCATTCAACAGCTTCAGAACAATGAGCCCCTTAATCAAGAATGCAGTGAAAAAGTATTCACTGCCATCATGGCTGGCGAAGCAACATCCGCACAAATAGCATCCATTTTGATGGGCATCTCTATTCGTGGCGAAAGTATTGAACTCATTTCAGGAGCCGCCAAAGCCATGCGCGCTGCTGCGACGCATATTCACCCTCAAGCCACGGGATTATTGGACACTTGCGGTACAGGTGGAGATGGTGCCAAAACCTTCAATATTTCTACTGCTGTTGCTTTGGTGACTGCGGCATGCGGCGTACCTGTTGCCAAACATGGCAACCGTGCCATGTCTTCCAAATCGGGTGCGGCAGATGTGCTTGAAGCACTGGGTGTAAACCTCAACATAGCTCCTGAACAAGTTGCACAATGCATTGATGAAGTCGGTATTGGTTTTTTATTCGCTCCCAATCATCACCCTGCCATGAAATATGCTGGTCCAACCCGCAAAGAAATGGGCGTACGCACTATTTTCAACCTACTAGGCCCTCTAACCAACCCTGCATCTGCTGATTACCAAATTCTTGGTGTCTTCAGCAAAGATAAAATGCCTTTGGTTGCTGGGGCACTACAATCCTTGGGTATTAAGCGTGCACTGATTGTTCATGGGCGTGATGGCTTGGATGAAATTACCACCACAAACATCACTGATGCACTATGGGTAGAGCAGTCTCGGCCACCTATGGCATTTGAAATCGACCCTGAAGCCTTTGGCATGCCATTTTCCACGCCTCAAGCCCTCGAAGGTGATGATGCCAAAACCAATGCTCAAATCTTGCGCCATATCTTCGCAGGTAGCCAAGGTGCAGGTCGGGATATTGTATTACTCAATGCCGCAGCAGCTCTTTGGGTGGCTGGAAAAGTTGATGGTATTGCCGATGGCCTCTGTATGGCGGCAAATGCTATTGATTCAGGAAAGGTCACACAGACCTTGGATGCACTTGTTCGGTTTACACAAGGCGTGAAATCATGAGCTCCATTCTTAATGAAATCGCTGCTTACAAGCGTCAATGGGTTGCACAATGCAAAAGCACTATATGCGAATCAGATGTTCTAAATCAAGCCAGAGAATACACACCGCTGGACTTTGCTAAGTCGCTATCTTCAAAAATAAAAAATCGTGAAAATGCAATCATTGCCGAAGTTAAAAAAGCCTCACCATCCAAAGGGGTTATTCGTGATGACTTTGACCCAGTGGCCATTGCCAGATCGTATGAGGATGGTGGTGCAACGTGCTTATCAGTGCTCACCGACGTTAAGTATTTTCAGGGTTCGGATGCCTATGTTCGTGATATTCGCCAAGTTGTAAATATTCCCTTGTTACGCAAAGACTTCATCGTTGATCCCTATCAAATCGCCGAAGCCCGTGCCATGGGCGCCGATTGTATTCTCATTATCCTTGCCATGCTTGACGATACTCTGGCACATGAACTCAATGCCGCCGCACAAGAGCTTGGCTTATCTGTTTTGCCAGAAGTGCATAATGCCGCCGAATTAGAACGCGCCATGGACTTAAACACATCGTTAATGGGCATCAATAACCGTAACCTGCATAGCTTTGAAACATCCTTACAAACCACACTCGATTTGCAGACCGAAATCACCCATGAGCGTACTGTTATTACTGAATCAGGAATTTTCACACCTGAAGACATCAAGTTAATGAACAACGCTGGTATTTATGGTTTCTTGATTGGAGAATCATTCATGCGCCAAAAGGATCCTGGTCAGGCATTGAAAACACTTATTAGCTAGATCCTGCGTAACTATTCAGAACACCTAAAAAAACATCCTGTAACTGTTCAGGTTGCCGCTTATTTTTCTGATGGCACCAACAGTAGGCGCTTTTAGGCGAGGCAAAAAAGCGGAGCTTACTACTGTAAGTGAGCATT
>JAUZQS010000113.1 GCA_030950875.1 Mariprofundaceae bacterium
TCCTGAACGCCCCGCTGCCCTGCTTGACTTCCTCACCTGCATTGCTGGACGTTGGAACATATCCTTATTTCACTACCGTAATCACGGTGCTGCTTTTGGCCGTGTACTGGTGGGTGTTGAAGTGCCCCAACATGATCAACAAGCCTTTGAAGGATTTCTGCTTACACTGGGATATACATGGGTCAATGAATCTGACAATCCGGCTTTGAAATTATTTTTATAACTTAGTGGCGTGTTTGCTGTTGCTGCCGCAATAATATTCGTGCTCGTGTTAAATTCAATTGTGCCATTTTAAAATCTGGTAAAATAGCAAGCGCCCGTTTAAATGCATCAATACCTTCAGCATAGCTTCCGCGCATCAAATATGCCGCTCCCAATAAATTTAGTGCAGGGGAGTTATAAGGATAAATAGCCTCAAAATGTTGCAAGTATGCAATCGCATCATCATATCGTTTTTGCTGATAAGCGATTTGAGCCACACCAAATACCGCACGAAAATTATCATTATCCCATGCATAAGATGCTTGATATTCATTATTCGCAATAGCTGGCTGTCTCATATGTGAGATGGCAGCCCCAGCATACCATTCCGAAATAACCCAGCGGGTTGGCCAAACACTTAACAGTATCACCACCACAGCCAGTATCATTAACACTGGTTTAAAACTTGCATCAGGCAATGAAGGCGCCTGAAATACAACAGGCATCGGTTTTAATGCTGCCCACCAGCAACCCGCAAACAGAGCAAATACAAACATACTAGCTGGATTGAAAAATACATGATTAAACATTGCATCAAACAATGCAGCAGTGACTCCCATTACGCCTGTTGCCTTCCAGATATCCCACTTTCGCCAAACAGAGGAGCATAGTCTCCACCAGAAAAGAAGTAGTACGCTCATAAAGAGCGCCGTTGCAATCACCCCTTGCTGTGTGGCAATTTGCAATACCACATTATGTGGATTGGTGGTAAAAGTTCGAGCACTGCTTAAAGGATCACGAAAGTCTGGGAAACGGTTGCTGAACCTTGGATACACGGCAAAGAAATTCCCTGTCCCCTGCCCCAATATGGGGGCATCCATCACCATGGCTGTGGCCGAAGCATACATCGGTGTTCGCGCCCCCAAAGTCGTTCTCAATGAGTTCCACATTCCCGCCGCTGGCGGCTGCAAGACATTTGGCGTTAAAGACTTGTACTCCACTGCAACATTAACATTCTCAACATTACTCGAAACCCGAGCCAGATCACGGTAGTGGTAAGGGAGGTTTTCATAGATCACAAATGAAACTAAAAGCGCACTTACAAGCAGGCTTGCAGGCAAGGCATGACTTAACTGCCTCCAAGGCAGCGACGACATAAATTTCCAGTGACGCAGTGCTAAAAATGTCAGCAACGCTATACCTATAACAACACCGCTCAATGCACCACGACTAGATGCCAGCAATAAAATAGTCGTAATCGTGCATACTGAAAGCCAGTTTAGAATTCTCAAAACAGCATGGCTTTTCGTGAGTAATAAATAAATCAATACAGGCAACAGCACAATCAGTACATCGCCTGTAAAATTCACATGTCCAATAGGTGAAAAAAGCACATTTACATTATAGTTCGGTGTGCCATAGTCTAAAATATATGTCTGCCAATAACGGAATGAAAAAACAAAACTACCAAGTGTAATCAGCCATGCCCAAGCCGTATGAAAGACTTGCACATGTCGCCAAGCCCAGCAGGCTGTAAGAAAAACAGCCACACAACTCAGCCAGAATGTAAAACGAATCAATCCTTCTGTCGCGTTTGGTGCAACAAAAATACTGGCTACTAAAAAATCGTAAAACAACAGCAGTGCCAAGCCAGCCCAAGACCAAGCCATCTTCGGAAAGTTTGAACGCCTCCATAATGCCCATATTCCCGCCATTGCCATCCATACACCACACAAAGTCAAAATCGCCCATTTTGGCTCTTCATTTGGAGCAATCATTGGGAACAGCCGTACATTTAACATAAACCCAAATAAAAACAGTGGCGCCAATACCCACAGCAAGATTCTAATATCTACATTCTGAACTGTTCTAGGCATACTTAAGAAAGACGTTAACACCAACTCCCGTTGTGATATTCTTTTTTTTATTTGAACGTTTATGGCTCATAACTTACCCCATATTGTTATGCATACAGGCATCATTTATCGATACATCCAAAACATCCAGCCATAAGCCACCATGTTTCACACGCAAACGACGGCGAACAGGCAAGGATAAAGCCTTTTCATGTTTCCAGTCAGGGCAAAGTACTGCCACACGCCAGCCATCAAAGGAGTCTCGCAATACATGCCCTAAATCACGATAAAACTGCACACCATCCATCTCAATACGCAAGCCATACGGTGGATTACATAGCATAAGACCCGCTTTTTCACCCTTGGCGGGCTTTAATGTACGTATATCTTGCTGTTGCACATCCAAATCTGACAAAACCCCTGCCCGTTGTGCGTTTTCCTTACTGGCTGTAACCGCTCCAACATGGATATCAGACACTTGAATCTTGCCAGCTAAAGAATTCTGAGCCATCGCTGTGGTTTTTTCTAACACTCGCTGCCAAGCTTTTTCTTTAAATATATCCCAATCTTTAAAAGGAAA
>JAUZQS010000114.1 GCA_030950875.1 Mariprofundaceae bacterium
ACCAATAAGGTGACTACGTGTTTTTTCAATACGCCATGCAAACCAATATCTTACACTCTGCACGTACAAACACTTGCAGTATCTAGGTCATAGGCTTTTCGAAACCTACTATTTTCATTACTTGTGGGTCAAGCAATCAGAATAGTTAAAATAATCTGAAAATAAACCTTTGCTATGCTAATATAATGAGCATGGTACCTTTTATTGAAATAGAGCCGCAAGGTTCAGTTATTTTTACCATGTTCCTTATCTTTTTTGGCGCTGCTATTTTGGCAACGCTAGCGCTGTATGCACGACAGGCCATTTTGGTCAGTTATATTGCTCTGGGTGTTTTATTGGGGCCAATGGCGTTGGATTGGATTGATAATGCTCATTTGGTCGAGCAAATATCAGATATTGGTATTATGTTTTTGCTATTTTTGCTTGGCATAAACCTGCCTCCACAGAAATTAAAACAATTGTTGCGTGAAACTACCTTGGTCACGTTACTAAGTGCCTTGCTGCTTATGTTGGTGGGTTTTATTGTGGCAATTGTTTTTGGTTTTACATACGTTGAATCACTGGTTATTGGTGTTGCGATGACTTTATCGAGTACTATTATCGGTTTAAAGTTATTGCCAACGACCGTTTTGCATCATTTACGTACGGGTGAAGTCATGACCAGTATTTTGTTGTTACAGGATGTATTGGCAATTGGTATACTCGTGATGTTGGAAATGACCCATGCCACCACAGTAGGGAATGATATATCGCTTCTTTCTTTGCTATTACCATTGTTGTGGTTGCCAACCTTATTTGTTCTGGCCTATGCTGTAGAGCGATTAATTTTAAGTAAACTTATTCAACGTTTTGATCAATTTCAGGAATATATGTTTTTATTGGCGATTGGTTGGTGTTTGGCGATGGCTCAACTAGCAGAAACTGTAGGCCTATCCTATGAAATAGGCGCTTTTATTGCCGGCGTAGCATTGGCACACCATCCGATATCAGCCTTTCTTGCAGAGCGTTTAAAACCATTGCGAGATTTTTTCTTGATTATGTTTTTCTTTTCCATCGGAGCAGGTTTTACACTGGCAAATATCGGCCCCGTTATTGTTCCAGCGCTGTTACTTGCAGGCATTGCCTTGGGCTTAAAACCATGGTTATTTACACAATTATTAAAATATTCAGGTGAAGATGCAGGAAGAGCCAAAGAAGTAGGCATGCGTTTGGGGCAAATGTCCGAGTTTTCGTTATTGATTGCTATGTTAGCCATGGAATTGGCTGTCATAGGTAGTCACGCCAGTGACTTGATTCAATTGGCAACAGTTATTACATTGGCTGTATCACCTTACCTCATTATGACCCGTTACCCTAGCCCTATGGCGATATCTGATCATTTGCGCCGTGATTAATATGCCGCCGCCTTTAACCCCAAATCAATGATTGTTATATTTTTTATCAATGCCATGAATGAAGATTAACCATCGATTTGTTTTGTTTATTGTGGTGGCAATATCATTGGATGCATCGATACCGACAATGAGTGCATCACCCTGAATAACGATGGGTTTATTTTTGAAATTTTTAATAAGCTCTTTACGTACGCGATGCCACGTGTTTTCCATGGTGGCTTTGCGAAGCATGAGTAAATCAGCATTGCTTTTAGGGTCTTCCATGCTAAGAAGTTCAATTTCTTTGCCAAGATAATCAAGCCATTTCAAATCACGCTGTATCAATGTCGGGTAATGAGATGCTTGGATTAGCATACCTCTTAATTGATTAGCTCCAATTGCAGCTTCGACCCAGGACTTGCGGGTCACTTCATTATTTATAATTCGAAGCCATGAATAAGCCATCATCAACTGACGAGAAAGCTGTTCATGATAAGGACCCGTTGAATTTAATGCCGATATTTTTTTTATTTGCTTAAGCAATTGATTATAATGTTGACGCGAATGCTGTAAATCTTTTGCAAGCAGTGTATTTACGATTGCATCGGCATGAATTTCTAATTCGTTGAATGCTTTAATTTGCGCCGATGTATCTTCGGATGCATAACTCACATTTGCTAGTAAAATTAAAGGTAAACTAATTACAATAAAAAGCACCCGAACAGATTGAAATATATGCATGGTGTCAAACTCCTGAGTTAATAAAGGCGCAGCTTACCAATGAAAGATTAAATGAACCTAAACTTACATAAATATTGCTGTGCCCTTGCTTGTTCCTTTACTCGGAGCGGTTGCGGTGAGGCTAATCGTGGCTTTACCAGCGATTCTTGCTTTCACGTAGGTGTGTAAATACAGCCAGTGCATTTGCATCGATATGTTTTTCTGTGGCATAGGCATGTATAAAACTATCATCTAATGGGCGTAGAAATGGATTGGTTGTTTTTTCCAAGCCTATAGAGGATGGAATAGTAGGGTTCTTTTTCATGCGTGTTTGTGTATCACGATGAATACGGGCTTCTAGCTCCGTATTGTTGGCATCGACATCACGTGCAAAACGCAAATTTGGTAAAGTATATTCGTGGGCGCAATAAACTTGGGTATTATCAGGTAAAGCCGCGAGTTTTTGTAGGCTTTGCCACATTTGTTCAGGACTGCCTTCAAATAAACGCCCACATCCCGCACCAAACAAAGTATCACCACAAAAAAGTGCATCATCAATCACATAAGCGATATGCCCTAATGTATGACCTTTAACATCCAATACTTGAATACTTAAGCCATCAAGTTCAAGCAGTATGTTTTCTGATACCTGTATATCAATATATGGAATACGTTCTGCATCATCAGCGGCTCCAATTACTGTGCAATGCCAGCGTTTTTTGAGTGGTTTATTGCCATCGGTATGATCCCAATGATGATGGGTGTTTAAAATATGGGTTAAAGGTTTGTCTAGACTTGCACAAGCTTGATTGACGACACTGGCATCAGCGGGATCAATCACAGCTAAAATGTCACTATCTTTTGCTTCAATAAGATAAATATAATTATCATTGAGAGCAGGGAGTTGGTGCACATAAAAGTGCGGGTGTTGATAAGACCACATAGTGGGCTATCCTAGCTCGCATTAAGGTTATATTGAAAGTGAAATGATGATCAATGCATGATTTGGCTTTAAAATGAAGATAAAGGAAGTCTATGTTACACGGTTCAAATAAAGCAGTGGTTACGGCAATTTTTGGTAATAGTATTGTTACAATTGCAAAGTTTATAGGATTTTCTCTTTCTGGTTCCAGTGCCTTACTTGCTGAAGCAGTACATTCGTTGGCCGATACAGTAAATCAGTGTTTATTATATTTGGGCTTAAAGCGCTCCCTGCGTAAAGCCGATACACATCATCACTTTGGTTATGGGCAAGAGCGTTATTTTTGGAATCTTATATCTGCTGTAACCATTTTCTTTTTAGGCTGTGCTTACACTATTATGCATGCCGTTGAGCAAATTCGACTCGACCATAGCCCTGAACTATCGTGGGTACCATTTGTTATTATTGGCATTGCTTTTATTGTTGAGGGATATTCTCTTTCTGTAGCAGTAAAAGAGTTCCGTCGCCAAAGTAAAGAGGCTGGGAAATCATTTCGTCAATATATTGTAGAGACGCGTGACCCGACAACCTTGGCAGTATTGATTGAAGATAGTGTGGCTATGTTAGGGTTAGTGTTTGCACTGCTGGGCATAGGTTTATCATTTTGGACGGGTTCGGCTATTTTTGATGGTATAGCAGCTATTTGTATTGGTATATTGATGGGTTTTCTTGCCTACTTTTTGGCTGCCAAAAATCGTAAATACTTGTTAAACTATTCCAATGATGAGGTGAATGAGGTTGCAACCAAGTTATGGCGTGCGGATGACCAAGTTCAGACAGTGCAACGTGTGAATAGTATTGTCTTATCACCTGAAGAAACATTATTGATGGCAGAGGTCGAACTGCGTGAAGAAGCTATCTTTGCTGATATGACAGAGGCTGAAATTGCGCAAGCCATTCTTTTTATGCATAAGCTTAATGCTATTCGCAGATCATTAGAGGAAGATGTGGCGCGTGTTTGTCCAGAAGCCAAACATATATTTATTGAATTTGCTTCTCCCCAAGACAAACCTAATAGTGAATAA
>JAUZQS010000115.1 GCA_030950875.1 Mariprofundaceae bacterium
AGAAGTGATTTGGGCGATTTCAACACGTTGTGATCCAGTCCGCGATTTTACGATGGTGGAGAATACACCGATTGATTATTTGGATTTTGCATCACCGATTGCAGGGTTGGGCTCAAAGGCTGGTATTGATGCGACCAATAAATGGGCGGGTGAAACGGATCGAGAATGGGGTAGACCCATTGAGATGAGCAGTGAGGTCAAAACGCGTGTGGATGAGCTGTGGAATGATTTGGGGCTGTGATATTTGGCTACCCGAAAGGCTGAGAATAAAATGGAAAATTTTTATGGCAAGATAAATGCATAGTTAATATGCATTTATCTTCCTTCAGAATACACAATTTCTGCCATTTTTGGAAAATTAAATGTTAAATTGATGGTTTTTATTTGATTCTTGTGAAAATAAGCGAAAATATTAAATTACCTATCATTTAAGGATGATTATTTGGTAACTATTCAGCACAACCATAAAATAGCTGTAGCTGTTCAGGTTACCTCTAATTTTTCAGATGGCAAGGCGAAAAAGCGGAGTTTACTACTGTAAATGAGCACTTTTCAACGCCGCTATCGGGGAAATGAGGGGTGAGCTGAATAGTTGCATTATTTGTAACTATTCAGCATACTCACAAAGTACCCAACATGACTCTTCAACGTCATTCCCAAGGGCTTGTATTGGGAATCCCTTGAAAATCGTGATTCTCAATGGATCCTCGATACAAGCATTCGAGGATGACGGATACAAGCATTCGAGGAGAAGGTGAATGCTGTTTGCAGCAGATTAGCTGAATCACGAAGTGAGAGAATATCCCCTGCGGGAGAGGCTACACTGGGGGATGACGGATAAAACCAATAGTGGCTGAATAGAGAATATGGTTAAAGGCTGCGTGACCTCACTGCGAAAGAAGTTTGTGAATGGCGCTACTAAGCGCACTGATGGTAAAGGGTTTTGAAATAAACAAGCAATGTTCAGGGAGCTTCTGGTTCATAAGTGTTTGCGACCTGTCATAGCCCGATGAAAATATGATTTCCGCTTCGGGGTTTATTTCATGGATAGCACTAGCGGCATCCACGCCACCCAGACGGGGCATAACAATATCCATCACGATAAGTTTGATTTTATCGCCGTGCGTTTTATACATTTCAATGGCTTCATATCCATTCCTGCCAACCAACACCTGATAATTGAGTGCTTCTAACACATCTTTACCAACGTCAACGATGGTTTCTTCATCATCAACCAGCAAAATGAATTCGCCATTGCCTTGAACATGCAATGCATCGTCATCCAAAATCGTTTTCCCTTCGGCAGCCTTCAAAACAGGGAGATAAATGCGAAAGCATGTACCTGTATCGGTATTACTTTCAACATCAATCACGCCTTTATGTAATCCTATTGCACCATAGGCCATGGCCAGACCAAGGCCTGTTCCTTTGCCCACGTCCTTGGTCGTAAAAAATGGTTCAAAGATATGCTCAAGATCTTTTTCTTGAATGCCTTCACCATTATCGATAATTGAAATACAGGCAAATTCGGAACTGATACCCACGGCATGCTTTTCACTAAAGCTGCTATCAGCTAAAAAATGTTCCAGTTTGATGGTGATGGATGGCTCTGGAGCTTCGCAAACCGCATCGCGAGCATTGTTAATAAGGTTTACGATTACTTGTTGAAGCTGGTTGATATCAGCCTTCACATTCATATCACTTTTTTTAATATCCACTATAAGCTGAATATTTTCAGGCAGTGTAACTTTGTGTATTTTGATTGTTTCTTTGAGAAATAATGAAATAACCATTGGATTCATACTCACTATCGATTTACGAGCAAAGGTAAGTAGTTGCTGGATAATTCCCGCCGCTCGAAATGAGAGCACTTCCACGCGCTTCAATCGCTTTAATGCTTTGGGTCTATCTTCCAGATCCCTCTGAACCAAATAAAGGTTGCCCGTAATCCCTGCCAGAGAGTTATTAAAATCGTGGGCAATACCCCCAACCAGTGTGCCAATGGCTTCCATTTTTTGGGCTTGTATAAATTTCGCCTCTAAATCTTCATAGGCACTCAGATCTTGCTGAATACCGATAAAGCCAATGATCTCACGCTGCTCATCAAATATAGGTGAAATCATCAACATCGCAGGATAAAATGAGCCATCCTTCTTACGGTCGACTATTTTGCTATCCCAGACTTCACCGCAGGAAATTTTCTTCCAAAGTTTTTCGTAGAACACATCATCTTGGAGCCCACTTTTTAACATTCTAGGCGTTTGACCTAGCGCCTCTTCCCTGCTAAATCCTGTAATCGTGGTGAAGGCTTGATTCACGTATTCAATCACACCGGCTCTATCGGTAATCATAATAGACTCACCAGCCTGCGCCAGTGCACTTGAAAGTTTTCTGATTTGAGCATCCGATTCAGCGCGAATTGTCAACTCACGCAACCTTTGCTCGAGCTTCGCGTGCTTTCTCAGATACATAAATACCAGAACCAACACAACCATACATAGCAGGTACACAAGCAAATACCTTGCGAACAAGGCGTCTTGCATTTGAAGCAGATAATCTTGCTCGATATGATCCAGAACAATCCATGAGTACTGAGCAGATTGTTCGGCAGACACAGCGTCTGCCAACGGATAAATATGTTGATAGATAAATAAGCCGTGCTCTGTATGTAGCGTGCCAGCTTGTTTTAATTGAATGCTCTGCCACTCATCAGGATACAAGCGCGCAAAGGAAGATTCTGCACGCTCCTTTAAAGCAATCACCCAGACCTGGGATTCATCATTGGCATGCAGCCAGAGCCCGTCTGAATTAATCAGTTCGATATGGCTAATAGCTGCTGCTTTTTGATGGACAGGATTTGCATGTGCCGCCTGAAAATAATCAAGTATTTTCTGAGCATTATAATTCACGATGGCAATGCCTATGCGTTGATGCTTACTGAATAATGGCGTGGCAATACGAATATTGGGTTTATACGGCATTTCGACCTTGCCATGCTCAATATTCAGATCTATGGGTGAAACATAAACCTCGCCTTTTTTCAATTTCATCGTTGCTTTGAAATAGTATCTATCAGCCTTGTTTTGTAGTTCACTGGTAGGGGTAAGGTATGGTTTTGAAGGACTGTGGTTGATGCGGACAAACTCCATGCCTGTGGCATCAATGATTCTAATTTGATCGTAGATTTTGGTGGTTGTATAGAAATCTTGAATAACGCGAGATAGCTGTTGAATCTTTTCCTTATCCCTTCCATTCAGTGCATCTTCAAGACCATGTGAGATAGCGAGTAACTTTACGTCGCTAATCAATCCAGGTAATCGCCCTACAAGCGTCCTTTCAGAGGCCTCAACTTGTCCTTTTCCATGTTCAGTGAGCAGCATACCCTCATGCTTTTGATGGATTAGAGATGACCACACAAACAATCCAGTGATAAGGCTTGCAATAAGTAGGAAGGGCATGACAGAAAATTTTAATTGAGTCGGCATAATCTAGATAATAGATGCGGGAAGCGGCGGAAGTCAACGTCTATCAATCAATCAATCAATCAATCAATCAATCAATCATAATTTTATCCGTCATCCTCGAATGCTTGTATCGAGGATCCATTGATAACCACGGTTTTTATCATGGATTCCCAATACAAGCACTTGGGAATGACGATTTTTTTAATGCGATTACCCTGTTGAAAACAGCCCAGTTATTTCATGGCTATCGACTTTAGATATATTTCGGCTGCTTGTAGCTGATGTTCGCTAAACACTTTCACACTATTTTTCTGGAGTAATCTGGCGGTGATACCTTGCCCTGCAATTTTTGTGTGGCTAAATGTACCATCATTGATTTGAGTGACACCACACGATGGGCTGCCTTCTTTGAGAATCGCTATATGAATATCATGTTGCTGGCATAGATTTAAGGCTTTTTGTGCACCGTGAGCAAATGCCTGACTCACATCATCACCCGTTATTGTTATAACAGACTCACCTTTAATTTCGGCAGGTGCTCTGGGTATCGGCAATCCGCCAGCCACTTCAGGGCACAAA
>JAUZQS010000116.1 GCA_030950875.1 Mariprofundaceae bacterium
TGCAAACGGATAGCCGCCAGCAAGCCTGAAAACCCTGAACCGATGATCAGAGTCTCAAAATATAAAGCTTTCTTTTGGCTCTTTTCATCCTGTACTCTTTCTGTTGTTGATGATGGCTCTGATGCTTTAATCTTCGAATGGTTTTGGGTTTTCACTGGTGTTTATCCTTGAGGTTTAACAACTTATCATTTTATTACGGCACAGGATAACAAGCATGACGATGCATAAGCAAGAACGCTTGAGAAAACTATAGGTGTAAAATGAAAGTGTCCGCTTTTAGCAACACAAAATGTCTTCTTTAGGGTTCGGCCTAGGGGTGTTTTATGAAGGCTATGCCGAAAAATCTTGTTGAAACTGTCCTGTTTTCCCCCGTGATGAAAGCATAGTGCCAAGAGACGTGACATTTTCACCGAACCGCTCAAGCATTCTGTGCCAAACAAGATAGCTTTTGAGGTATCGTGTTGCCACACCGTGAAAGCGCCGCATCCATGATTTCAATCGACTGTCGTTGTTCAGCTGATAAGCCGCGCTTTTCCGCCTCGACGTCTAGCTGGCCTTGGAAGCTTCCGCTTGCCTTTGAATGACTCCAGGAAGAACGTTTCATCTGCCTCAACAATACCTGATATTTTCGGTGGTTGTGGTAGGTGCTATTGAATAAAAATACCGACCTCCCATAAGGAAAGCCAGTATGTTGATTCGATATAGCATTGAATTTTAATCTGCTTCTAAATACAGGTAAGTTACGCCGCCACTTACGCCTGCACCAGTGCTTCCAGATAGTGCGACAGGCTGTAGGGAGACGTTTTTACTGCCTCCACCAATCAATGCTTGTGCACCTACACCCGCACCAATAGTTGCAGAGCCGCCGCCACCAAAGTATTTTCCAGCGAGTTGATGGTTGCCTGCTTTGACATTTGCTGACATTACCGCATAAACCATTGTAGTTTCACGATTAAAAGAGATATCAAAACCTAAACCTACGCCAGTTTCGCCTTTGTAGTGTTCAGTTCCACCCGCATTTCCTTTGAATGTGCATTTAACGTCCTCTGTAGAGTGAATAACTAAACTTAAAGCCGAGCCTGGCACTGTTTTACAAGTCAACAAACCCACACGTGCACCTTGTGTGGTTCCCGCTAATGCTAGTGACGGCATTGCAATGAACGCAAGTGCGATAACGCCCAGTGTATATTTTGTGATGTTCTTCATATTGATCATAAAAGACCTCTCTTTGACGTGAATATCATCTCATTCTCTGATGAAAGACCCTACACATATATCATAGATTATATTTGTAGAAGCTGTGGGTGAGTCGAAGAATAAATTGAAATATTTCAAACTAATTATAGAGAAGTTTTCACTACTGTCCGACGAAAATTAAGGTTATCTGATTCAGGTTTTATTTTTTAGGTTTTGGGGGCTTTATTCGCATCATTAATTCGGTAATTTCACGCCTCTCCATGATGTTCACCGAGACTAATGTGGCTAGTTGCTGGAGCGTCACTTTTGAGCAGGAATCTTTATGATTCGGATATGGGTCACAAAAGCCGCCTGATTGGGCAGCGACACGTACATGCATGCGTCTGCAAAGTAAAAAATAAACTGGATTAAATTCAAGATAACCGACATAGTCAATAAACTGCCTGACCACCTCCAATAGAAGGTCATGATGTCAGAGGAAGAATACAAACAGTTCAAACTTGAACGCTTAAGAGCGAAGCTTCCCACTGGAGGAGTGTAACTGACAATGTACTGTGAGGGTAATATGAAATGATCGACTTTAGCACGCTGTTTTCTCAGCTCTCTTCTAACAACCCAACAACTCAAACAACTTATACCTGGAAGCATTATTCATGAGATTATTTCCACGCCACCACGCCCTGCGGATTCTGCGCCGTTACCCCATCACTGATGAGTCCTGGTTTGGCGTGACCCGCCGCATTGATCTGGTGCAGGCGTTGGCACCAGTGGAGCGGGCTCGCCTGCGTGAGCTGGCCACGCTGTTCCTGCATGCCAAGAGCTTTACCGGCGTGCAGGGCCTGACGATTACTGACGAAATCCGCATCAGCGTGGCGGCACAGGCTTGCCTGGAAATCCTTAACATGGAGGCGGACACCTTTATCGGCTGGGTGGAAATTGTGATCTATCCCAGCGCCTTTCGCGTGGCGCGGGAAATCAGGGATGAGGGTGGCATCGTGCACGAAGAAGCCAATGCCCTGAGCGGTGAATCCTGGTCACGCGGGCCGGTGATTCTGTCATGGGAGGATGTTCGTCGCGACAGCTTCTCACCTTGCCCCGGACGTAACGTGGTGATCCACGAGTTTGCCCATAAGTTGGATATGCTCAGTGGTCGTGCCAACGGCATGCCGCCATTGCATCCGGACATGCCTATCATGGATTGGACAACAGCCCTGAGCGAGGCATTCGAGCACCTGCGATGCAGCGTGGAACATCATTATCGGCCACATATTAACGCTTATGCAGCAACCAATCCGGCGGAATTTTTTGCCGTAATATGTGAGTATTTCTTTACCGCGCCAGAGATCCTGAACATGTACTGCCCAGAGGTGTATTGCCAGTTGAAGGCCTATTTCCGACAGGATACTCTGCGGTATGTTTAATCCATCATATCCTGAAGAAATCATGCTTGAAAATGCAAGTGTCCTATGCCCCTGTGGCAAGCTGAACATAAGCTGCGATCAGGGTTCACCCAGTACGGAGCGATGGTGCGAACGGTTGATGGCTGTGGCCGCTGGAAATTTATGATGCCGACGTGTCAATGATTGCTTATGCGCTATCGGTGGGGGTCATTGCTGGCCTGAGCGCCATTGCTTTCCGTTTACTCATTGCGTTATTTCATAATTTACTGTTCTTCGGTCGCTGGGACGCTGATTACAATACCTTGCTGCATACAGCGGAGAGCAGCTGGGGCATTGCAGTCATAGCGGTGCCAGTAGTCGGGGCGCTGGTGGTGGCTTTTCTGGTCAAAACGTTTGCGCCGGAAGCCAAGGGGCATGGCGTACCCGAAGTGATCGATGCCATCAATTTTAATCGGGGCTTCATCCGTCCCAAGGTGGCTCTTATCAAGACGCTGGCCTCATCGATTTCCATCGGGTCGGGCGGTTCGGTTGGCCGTGAAGGTCCGATCATACAGATTGGCGCGACGTTTGGATCAGTTATGGCGCAATGGATGCATCTTTCGTTATGGCAGCGTAATACGCTGATCGCGGCTGGTGCTGGCGCTGGTATTGCCGCCACGTTCAATACGCCCATCGGTGGTGTTTTGTTTGCCGTTGAAATCATGATGGTGGAAGTCAGTGCCCGCACGCTGGTGCCCGTCATGATTGCAACCGCAACGGCCAGCTATATCGGGATGTTGTACTTCGGAAACGTTGCCTCATTTGTCATTCCTCCGCTAACGCTCGGAGCCCCAGTCAATTTGTCGGTTATCGACTTCCTGAGCTATGCGATCCTCGGCCTGATCATTGGTGTCATGGCGGTGATCTACACGCGGTCTATCTACCTGTTGGAGGATTGGTTTGAGCGCTTGTCCGACAATTATTATATCCGCCACGCGCTGGGCATGCTGCTGGTTGGCATCACAATGTATCTGATGATGCGAATGTTCGGGCATTATTATATTCAGGGTGTTGGTTACGCTACGATTCAGGACATTCTGAATGGCAGATTGAACAATGTTTGGATTCTGTTTTTATTGGTGGTAGTTAAGTTATTGGCGGTTTCGTTGACGTTGGGCTCCGGTGCCTCCGGCGGAATTTTCTCACCGGGCCTGTTTATGGGAGCCGCGCTTGGTGCCGCCCTTGCCATTAGCGGCAATCACTTTTACCCAGCTCTCGCGGTAGATCCGGTGAGTAGCGCGGTGATCGGCATGGCATGCATGATCGGCGCGAGTACGGGCGCTGCAGTCACCGCCATCGTTATGATTCTTGAAATGACGCACGATTACAATGTGGTGATTCCACTGATTGTTGCCGTTTCTCTGGCCTATGCGGTTCGGCGATATTTGATGGCCGAGAACATCTATACCCTCAAACTCGCCCGACGCGGCCATCATGTCCCGACCTCATTGCAGAGTAATTTATATTTGACGAACAAGGTGCTGGATATTGCGCAGCCGCGATATGTGATGCTCAACGCCGATGCCTCAGTTGCTGATTTGCTCGAGCAGGGTGCGGCTGCAGATCCTCATCCCCACGTCGTCCTGCTTGACCAGGAACGGATTTGCGCTGTGATTTCATCGGAAACCGTTGCAAATGTTGTGTCGGGTAACGATCCTGATATACCACTACAACAGTTTGCTGAGGCTTGCTACTGTAGGGGTAGTAAAAACATGACCGTCGTTGATGTCTTCACGCAATTACGTAGCGAGCGCTGCCGTATCATATTACTTATGAATAATAGTGACGCAGACGATACATCCGACGCCGTTGCAGGCGTGTTATCGTGGGCGGACATCTCGGAAGCCGCAAACCTGCCACATAATATGCGCCCCGTTAAAAACAACTGTTGATATTTTATGAACCACTTGCTCTTTGTCTGTGATGGAAAAATTTATGCATCATGATGCCTTTCATATACGACACTATCAACGCAAAGTAGAAATGTCCGCTTTTGTTTTTGTGATATAACAAGGTTACTTTGCCAGTGAAACCCTCGCACACAGTTATGGTTACACCACGCATGGCAGGAGGTGAATGCCTTTAGGCAGAGATACTCCCCTGGGGGATAACCGATGCCTTTGATCTGAAGCTGATACACGGTATTGTATGCTTAGATCCTTTGTAACATTGCGCTTATGATGACTGGAAAAGATGAGATCTAACGCCTCTCTGCCATGTAAAACCGAGCGATGAGCATTCTCTTCGGAAGCTGGTTTGACAGCGTAGTACGGTTGTGCTGTTAATCAACATCTGTAAAATCCCCGCTTGCATAAAACACCTTTCCACCGAATCCTAAAGAGGACATTTCGTGTTGCTAAAAGCGGACACTTTCATTTTGCGCCTACAAATAGTGGGTTTCAGATTGACTTAAAGCAGTCGTTTAGACAGGGTGTGAAACCAAAAAAATAGGGTGTTTTAGATTATTGCCCCAAGGTATTATGAATATGACAAACAAGAATGTAGCAACGCATGAGCTTACGGATGTTCCATGTGTTGGCAGCACAAGTGAAGATTTGGTTAAGGGTATACAACGGCATTATTTAAGGACATTAGGGCAGCATACAGCTAGTCAATCAGTGAATTACAAATACCAAGCCTTGGCATTTACCATTCGTGATCGCTTAATGGAATGTTGGAAAAATACCAAGGATGCCTATGAAGAAAAAGATGGTAAACGTGCTTATTATTTATCTTTAGAGTTTTTGATGGGGCGTGCTCTAGGCAATGCAATTTTGAATTTAGGTTTGGATGAACAAGCTGAAGAGGCTTTGCATATGTTGGGCTTGGAGCTTGAAGAAAAAATTGAGATGGAAAAAGATGCAGGCCTAGGCAATGGTGGTTTGGGTCGTTTGGCAGCATGTTTTATTGATAGCTGCGCAACCTTACAATTGCCAGTAACGGGCTATGGTATTCGTTATGAATATGGCATGTTCCGTCAATTGATTGAGAATGGTCATCAATTAGAAGAGCCCGATCATTGGCTACGAAATGGTAATGTGTGGGAAATTGCCCGTGTTGAATATACGCAACGCATCCATTTTGGTGGCCGTAGTGAATATTACCATGATGATAATGATGATTTACGTAGCCGTTGGGTCGATTGCAATGATGTTTTGGCCGTACCCTTTGACACCCCAATTCCAGGTTTTAAAAATGGCACTGTAAATACTTTGCGCTTGTGGAAATCAGCCGCAACCGATGAATTTAATTTGGGCGAGTTTAACTCGGGTGACTATGCTGGCTCTGTGGCGGATAAAAACGAAGCTGAGCATATTTCTATGGTACTTTATCCCAATGATGCCAGTGAAAACGGTAAGGAATTGCGCTTGCGCCAGCAGTATTTCTTGGCATCTGCGAGTATTCAGGATGTATTGCGCCAGTGGGTTGAAGTGCATGGAAAAGATTTTAGTCAATTTGCAAAAAAGAATGTATTTCAATTGAATGATACCCATCCAACAGTGTCGATTGCTGAGTTGATGCGTATTTTAATGGATGAGTACCGTTTGGAGTGGGATGAAGCTTGGGCGATTACCAGTAAAACCATGGCTTATACCAACCATACTTTGCTCCCTGAAGCATTGGAGCGTTGGTCTGTAAGCTTGTTTAGACGTTTGTTACCGCGTGTGTTGGATATTATTTATGAAATTAACGCACGATTTTTGAAAGAATTGGCTAAAAAATGGCCTGGTGATGTGCAACGTCAACGCCGTATGTCCATCATTGAAGAGGGTGATGTCCAGCAAGTACGTATGGCATATTTGGCAATTGTGGGAAGCTTTTCAATCAATGGTGTAGCGCAATTGCATTCGGATTTGTTGGTTGCAGGCTTGTTCTCTGATTTCTATGCATTGTGGCCTGAAAAATTCAACAATAAAACCAATGGTGTAACTCAGCGTCGTTGGATGGCTTGGTGTAATAAGTCGTTGAGCAAGTTAATCAGTGACAATATTGGTGATGGTTGGATTACGCAGTTGGATGAATTAAAACAGCTTGCTCCATTGGCTGATAAAGCAGGGTTTCGCAAAAAATGGGCAGCATGCAAGTATGAAAACAAAGAGCGTTTAGCAGCCGTTGTAAAGAATGTTTGCGGTGTAACATTTAGCCCCGATGCGATGTTTGATATTCAGGTAAAACGTATTCATGAATACAAACGTCAGTTGCTTAATGTATTGCATGTGATTCATTTGTATGACCGTATCAAGCGTGGTGATACTGATAACTGGACCAATCGTTGTGTGTTGATTGGTGGTAAGGCTGCACCTGGTTATTATATGGCCAAGCAGATTATTAAATTGGTGAGTAATGTTGCTGAAGTGGTGAATAATGATCCTGATGTTGGCGATAAGTTAAAGGTCGTATTTTTTCCGAATTACCGCGTATCTGCGATGGAAATTATTGCGCCAGCGGCTGATTTATCCGAGCAGATTTCAACGGCGGGTAAAGAGGCTTCTGGTACAGGTAATATGAAGTTTATGATGAATGGCGCAATGACCATTGGTACATTGGACGGCGCAAACATCGAAATTCGTGAAGAAGTCGGTGATGAAAACTTCTTCCTGTTCGGTTTGGATGCGACAGAAGTAGAAGCAACACGCGGCAATTATAATCCAAATGCTATTATTGATGCGGATGAAGATTTTAAACGTGTGATGAATTTGATTGAATGCGGCCACTTTAATCAGTTTGAGCCAGGTTTATTTGCATCCATTACAGGCTCGATTCGTTGTGCCGATGATCCTT
>JAUZQS010000117.1 GCA_030950875.1 Mariprofundaceae bacterium
GCAGTTATGAATTTGGTTCCAATGGTAGTGGAGCGTACATCACGTGGTGAACGTTCATATGATATTTTTTCACGTTTGTTGAAAGAGCGCATTATCTTCTTGAGTGGTCCGGTTGATGATAATATGGCCAACCTGATTACAGCTCAGTTGTTGTTTTTAGAAGCTGAAGGCCCTGATAAAGATATTTCTATGTATATCAATAGCCCCGGTGGCTTGGTAACTGCTGGCATGGCGATTTATGATACCATGCAATATATTCGTTGTGATGTTTCAACCCTTTGTGTTGGGCAAGCAGCGAGTATGGGTGCGCATTTATTGGCTTCTGGTGCCCCTGGCAAGCGTTTTGCTCTGCCGAATGCACGTGTAATGATTCATCAGCCTTTGGGTGGTTTTCAAGGTCAAGCAACGGACATTGAAATTCATGCGCGAGAGATTCTGAAGCTTAAAGATCATATGAATGCCATGATGGCGAAGCATACAGGTCAGCCGTTGGAAAAAGTTTCCGATGATGTTGAGCGGGATTACTTTTTAAGTGCGCAAGAAGCCTGTGATTATGGCTTGGTGGATAAAGTTCTAGTATCTCGTTCTGAGATAGAAAACGATTCATAATAATTTGACCCATTGCGAATGTCTTCAACAGTTGTATTTTTTGCTTGATGAATAAAAACATGATGGCTGATATTTTTGATAAATCTGTGTAATGTGTGATATTTTGTAGTGGTGTAGGTTTGTTTTCGACGAAGTAATGCTGTTGTATGATGCTATGGTAGAGCGTGATGGAGGTTTGACATGGGTAAAGAAAGTGATGGTGATGCGACGCTATTTTGTTCTTTTTGCGGGAAAAGTCAGCATGATGTTAAAAAACTAATTGCTGGGCCAACCGTTTTCATTTGTGATGAATGTATTGATTTGTGTAATGAGATTATGGTGGAAGAGCTAGCCGGTGCAACAGCTTTAAAGCCTGACGCTGACACATTATCCATTCCAAAACCTACGGAAATAAAATCTTTTTTGGATGATTATGTTATTGGGCAAGATGCTGCTAAACGGATGCTTTCGGTGGCCGTGTATAATCATTATAAGCGCATTGAACACAACCAGCAGAGTGATGTTGAAATTTCCAAAAGTAATGTGCTTCTTTTGGGGCCAACAGGTTGTGGTAAAACCCTCTTAGCACAAAGTCTGGCGCGTGTTTTTGATGTGCCTTTTGTCATGGCTGATGCGACAACACTGACCGAAGCAGGTTATGTTGGTGATGATGTTGAAAACATTATTTCGAAACTCTTGCAGGCTGCGGATCACGATATTGAGCGTGCTCAGCGCGGTATTATTTATATTGATGAAGTCGATAAACTTTCACGCAAAGCCGACTCCCCATCGATTACCCGTGATGTATCTGGTGAGGGTGTGCAGCAGGCTTTATTGAAATTGATTGAAGGAACGGTGGCAAATGTTCCGCCACAGGGTGGACGTAAAAATCCGCAGCAGGAATTTATTCAAGTAGATACTACCAATGTGTTATTTATTTTGGGTGGTGCCTTTGCAGGTTTGGAAAAGTTGATTGAATCGCGTGGTAAAAGTCGCTCGATTGGTTTTGGCGCGAACGTTGTTTCGGAAGATGAGCAGGATATCAGCGTATTGTTACAACAGGTTGAGCCAGAAGATTTGATTCAATACGGATTGATTCCTGAACTTGTTGGCAGGCTTCCTGCCGTAGCAGCGTTGACCGAGTTGGATAAAGAAGCCTTGTTAGAGATTTTGACAGCGCCTAAAAATGCATTGGTGAAACAGTATCAGGCATTATTGTCGTATGATGGCGTGGATGTTTCATTTACTGAAAATGCTTTGTCATCGATTGCGGATAAGGCGATTAAACGTAAAACGGGCGCGCGTGGTTTGCGTGCGATTATGGAAACGGTTATGTTGGATGTGATGTATGAAATTCCAACGATGGGAAATGTGGAAAAATGCCTGATTAATCAAAAGGTTGTAGAAGGTGATGCGAAGCCTGTATTGGTATTCCATGCGGATGATGAAGCAGCATAGGTAAAAACTCCAGATGCTTCTGGAGTTGTAGTGTTAGCCCGCATTATTCATGAACTGGCGTGATGATTGCGTAGAGACTTTGTTTGCAACAACTTCTGAAGAAGAAGTTCGTAGCAGTGCATACGGACGACTGAAGAAGGGTTTGCTGCGAGCAAAAGAACAAGCAAGGGCGCGGCAGTATTTGTGAATAATGCGGGTTAGATGTGCAAGGCAAGGAGAGTGATGTGGCAGAATGGGAAAGTAGTAGTGAACAGGTTGATGATTTAGGTAAAGAAGGTATTTTACCCGTCTTGCCACTGCGTGATATTGTTGTTTTTCCTCATATGATTGTGCCTTTATTTGTGGGACGTGAGAAAAGTGTCAGTGCATTGGATGAAGTGATGCGGTCGGGCAAGAAAATTATTTTGTTGGCTCAAAAAGATGCGGACAAAGATGATCCTGACCCAGAAGACTTGTATCAAGTTGGCACGTTAGGAAATATCCTGCAAATGCTGAAGTTGCCTGATGGCACCATCAAAGTATTGGTAGAAGGTGGGGCGCGTGTGCGTGTGGCAAGCATTGAGAATGATGGCAATGTTTTGCGTGCGAATTACCAAATTATGCCAGAAGCCGATGATGATCTGCGTGAACGTGAAGCGGTTGCCAAGACAGTCGAGCAGCAGTTTGAAGCCTATGTAAAATTAAACAAAAAGACGCCGCCTGAAGTATTGGTGTCGGTTGCCGCTGTGGAAGAAGTGGACAAGCTGGCAGATACGATTGCTTCGCATTTGAGTTTGAAGTTGGAAGAGAAACAAGCATTGTTAGAAATTCCTAGTGTTATTGAACGGTTAGAACGTTTGTATGCGCATATGGAAGATGAGATGGAAATCTTGCAGGTGGATAAGCGTATTCGGACGCGTGTAAAACGCCAAATGGAGAAATCGCAACGCGAATATTATTTATCTGAACAAATGAAGGCGATTCAGAAGGAATTGGGCGAAGATGATGCGCAGGGTGATATGGAAACCTTGGCGAAACAAATTGAAACATCTGGTTTGAGCAAAGAAGCACAGGAAAAGGCACAGGGTGAACTGAAACGTTTGAAAATGATGCCGCCGATGAGTGCTGAAGCGACAGTTGTGCGCAATTATTTGGACTGGCTGCTCGATTTACCTTGGAAAAAGCGTACCCGTGTGCGCCGTGACCTAAGTGTTGCAGAGGCGATCTTAGATGAAGATCACTTTGGCCTTGAGAAGGTTAAAGAACGTATTCTTGAGCATTTGGCTGTATTGCAGTTGGTGCGTAAGATGAAAGGGCCAATTCTTTGTTTTGTAGGGCCTCCTGGGGTGGGAAAAACTTCTCTTGGACGTTCGATTGCACGAGCCACAAGCCGCAAGTTTGTGCGCATGAGTTTGGGTGGCATGCGTGATGAAGCAGAGATTCGCGGGCATCGCCGTACATATATTGGCTCTATGCCGGGTAAGGTTGTGCAAGCGATGAAAAAAGCTGGGGTGAAAAACCCGCTTATTCTATTGGATGAAATTGATAAACTAGGGGCTGATTTTAGAGGCGATCCTTCATCCGCGCTTCTAGAGGTGCTTGATCCAGAGCAAAACAACACCTTTAACGATCATTATTTGGAAGTAGATTATGATTTGTCCGAGGTGATGTTTATTACCACGGCGAATAGCTTGAATATTCCAGGCCCATTGTTGGATCGCATGGAAGTGATCCGCTTATCAGGCTACACCGAAGCTGAAAAGTTGGCGATTGCTAAGCGTTACCTGCTTTCCAAACAGCTTAAAAATCATGGACTTAGTGAAGATGAAGGCTTTGATGTGGATGACAAGGCTTTGTTGGATGTGATTCGTTATTACACACGTGAAGCGGGTGTGCGTGGTTTGGATCGCGTATTGGCTAAACTTTGCCGTAAAATGGCGCGCAAATGGGTTCAGGAAACGCCTAAGGTCGCTTTAAAAGTCAGTCGTGATAATTTGGAAACATATTTGGGTGTGCGTCAGTATAGCTTTGGTATGATGGAAGAAGAGCATCAAGTTGGTGTGGTGACTGGGCTTGCTTGGACAGAAGTTGGGGGCGAGCTTTTACAGATTGAAACAGCATTGATGCCAGGTAAAGGTAAGTTGACGGTGACGGGGCAACTCGGTGATGTGATGCAGGAGTCTATTCAAGCAGCGTTGACGTACGTGCGTTCGCGTGCGGCAAGCTTGGGGTTAAAATCTGATTTTCATCAAAATGTAGATATTCATGTGCATGTTCCTGAAGGGGCAATCCCGAAAGATGGCCCTTCAGCGGGTCTTGCTATGGCGACATCCATCATTTCTGCTTTGACTGGGATTACGGTGAAAAAAGAAGTATGTATGACCGGTGAAATTACTTTGCGAGGTAAGGCTTGACCGATTGGTGGCTTGAAAGAGAAGTTGTTAGCAGCCCATCGTGGGGGCTTAACCGAAGTTATTATACCTGAAGAAAACGTCAAAGATCTTAAGGAGATACCTGATAACATACTGAAAGGTCTGAAGGTGCATAGTGTTTCTCATATGGATGAAGTCTTAAAGTACATCTTGACGCATGTTCCAGAGGGCATGAGTATGCCCGAGGGTTTTGTGCAAAATTCTTTGA
>JAUZQS010000118.1 GCA_030950875.1 Mariprofundaceae bacterium
ACACCTTTTTTATCATGTGCTGCGGGTAAAGCATGCATCCATTGTGCAACTGTTGCGGAAATAAGATAAATCACAAACACACAAACAAGTGCGCCTGTAATCGACTGATCTGCTATTACCGCACCCAACACCATGCCCAGCAAAATCGCCACAATGGTAGAGCCTTCAACCCAGCCATTGGCTTTCAGTAATGCCTCATCACCCTTCACTAATTCAGGTCGTAGCCCATATTTCGCGGGGCTATACATCGCTGCCCCCATACCGACAACGGCATAAGCAAACAACGGCTGCACTCCGAGTAACATCATCGCCGCACCCGTCGCTTTTAACAGGTTTGCGAGCATTAATACTTGCGGTTTGGAACGTGTATCAGCAAACACTCCCACCCAAGGCGCAAGCACGACAAACGCCACCAAAAAGCAGCTCTGCAAGGCGGATACATACCAATCACCTTGCAATGCCCCTTGCATGACCATTGCTACAGCTACAAATAAAATTGCATTATCTGCCAAGGCGGTCAGGAATTGTGCCAATAATAGTTTTTTAAGTTCGGGGTTTATATTTTGGCGCGGGCTGGATAACTGCGAGATCTCACTCATGCAGTCTCTTTCATCATCTCTGCCAATAATGCCTGTGCCGCTGGATAATGTGTTTTTCCTGTGCCCAAAAGCGGAATCTCATCTACATATACATAGTGACGCGGGACGTGTAATTCATTGATACCTTGCTCTTTTGCATATGCCTGCAATGGTTTTCGTTCGGCTTCTTTATATGTGCTCATCAAGACTATTTGTTCACCTTTAGCGGCATCACTCACCGCCAGTGCCACATGCATATAGTCAGGCCAACATAAATTTGCCAACTCTTCCACTGCCGTTAATGAAATCATTTCGCCGGCAAGCTTGGCAAAACGTTTTAGCCGCCCTTCAATGTATACAAATTTATCCTCATCCACACGCACAACATCACCTGTATCATACCAGCCATCAACAGGTGCTTGTAATACACCGGGTTCATCATGCAACAAATAACCTGCCATCACATTCGGACCTTTCACCCACAAGCGCCCCCCTGCTCTGATGCCAGGAATATCTTCCAGTTTGTAACGTATACTTGGCAAGATGTGACCCACACTGCCTACTTTAAAATGCATCGGGCTATTGGCTGCAATCACTGGGCTTGCTTCTGTCGCACCATAACCCTCAAAAATACGCAAACCAAATTTTTCCATCCATAATTGACGTGTTTCATCTTGTAGTTTTTCAGCCCCAGCCACCACATAACGCAACGAGTAAAAATCATACGGGTGGGCGTGCTTGGCATAGCCAGCAAGAAATACATTCGTACCAAACAGTAAAGTCGCATTAACATCATAAACTATTTCAGGAATCACCCTGTAATGCAGAGGCGAAGGATATAAAAACATCTTCATGCCCAAGACCAGTGGCAACCATACTCCGCCTGTCATACCAAATGAGTGAAATACAGGCAGTGCATTAAAACACACATCACGGCTTGTAAAATCAAAGCGCGAAGCCAGTTGTGCGACATTGGCCAAGATATTTTGATGCGATAATACCACACCTTTGGGAAGCCCTTCCGAGCCTGATGTAAAAAGTACCAATGCCTCATCACTCGGCTGAACCGTTTTCAATCGCCGTCTGATACTTCTCTCAGGGTTACGCGCTGCCAACCATGCCAATATTTTTCCTGTTAAAGTTATTTTTTCGCGGAAATCTTCTAAATAAATGATGTTTGCATGCTTTTCAAAATTTTCACACAATTCTTCCAACTTGGCTTTCTCAATAAAAGCGCGCGATGTAATAATGGTTTTAATCACCCCTGTTTCAAGGGCCGCGACACCCGCTTTTACCCCCATCGTATAGTTGAGCATGGTTGGCACGATGCCACGCGACTGCAACCCCAAAATGGTGACCACACATGATGAAACATTGGGCAACAAAACACCCACCCGTTCCCCTTGTTTGGCTTCATGGCGAAAAAGGTCACCTAACAAGAAACTACGCAAGATTAACTGTTTATAATTGAGTGGTGTGCGCTCCAAATCTTCTAACACCAGATGATCATTCCCGTGGGTGTAGGCGGCTTCTGTAATCGCATCCCATATACGACGCTGATAATGGCTGGTCTCAAACACCATCTCGGTCATAATTTCCGCCAAAACACGGCCAGCCTCGCGACGACGCTCACGCCCACTCAACGATTCAGGGAAATCAAAGTGATGAGCTGGCAAAATAGTTAATTTAATCGTTGGAAACCAACGCAATCGAACCTGCCCACGCAGACGTGAAAATGGCGTATATTGTGCTCCATCAATACGAATCGGCAAAATATCGGCATCGGCTTTATCAGCCACCATACCAGGACCTGGGTAAACCTTCATGAGCGAGCCAGTCGAGGTAATGCGTCCTTCAGGAAAGATTACTACTTTATGGCCTTTTTTAACATGTTTAATCAAACTTTTCATCGCCATCGGATCACCATGATCAACTGCAAAAAGGCTTGTCCAACGTTTTAGAGGGCGCATCCACCATTTATTGTAATAACTGCTATGAATGGCATAACCGATATCTTCTGGCAGAAAAACAGATAGCAAAATAGCATCCAGAAATGACGTATGATTGGCAACAATCAAGGCACGATCACCTACATCATGTAAATGCTCCATACCTTTAAGCTCAACATGATACAATAACCGTAAGAGTCCACGCAGCAACCCA
>JAUZQS010000119.1 GCA_030950875.1 Mariprofundaceae bacterium
CATCGATAAACGGTTCAATCATGTTGTGTTCCTGAGCCATTTTACGAATCCACTTATCCGATTTGATGGACATAGCGCCTCCTGTGTATCTACGATAGGCGCAGCATAACTATGCAGCAATCAAAAGCAATTTGCTTGACCAATATCCGGTTGGAGCTACTCGACCCTAACGTTATTCCTAAGATGGGCTATTGCAGTTGGACTTTGGCATGTTTCTTTCTTATAGCAGTCACGTGTAGGAGACAATGCTCTGCCATTGTACAGGTTTTCTAGTTAGCACCCTGTCCAAAAATAGCTGTAATTGCTCAGGTCGCCCCTGATTTGTTCGAGTTCAAGGAACATACGTAGTGTGCTCCTGCACTTGAGTGTTTTTGACGCAGAAATCGGGCAAATCAGGGGCGACCTGAGTAGTTACAAAAAATATTATCGTAATCGGATCAAACACAATGAAATTAACATTATTCAAAGCCAGCTTTTTATTCATGGGAGGTTTCTGGTTTTCCTTACCGTGTGTGGCAGGTGACGTAGGTTTTCTTGCTCAGCCAAGCTCAACGGCACGAGAAGATAAGATACATGGCCATGATACTGGGATGTTGGATCGGTCGACATTGACTGGGGACTGGGGTGGGAGGCGGCCGAGCATGGAGAAAAACGGTGTTACGTTTGAAGCGGTTTATACTGGAGAAGTTGTTCGCAACTTTGATCCGGGAATGGTCAACAATAAAAAAGAAACTATCTATCTCGACAATCTGGATATAACCTTAACTATCGACACAGAAAAAGCTGGCATGTGGTCTGGTGGCACATTCTTTCTATATGGTTTGAGTAATAGCGGCAGAAACCCCTCTGCCAGTGTGATTGGTGATTTGCAGACAGCCAGTAATATCGAAGCACCGAATACTGTTTCGGTTTATGAGATTTGGTATCAACAGCAATTTTCTGACTTCCTATCCTTGCTGGTTGGTTTTCATGATCTAAATTCAACATTTTATGTGTCTGAATACAGCAGTCTTTTTTTAAATTCAACGCCGGGTGTTGGGGCTGAAATGTCGGGCAATGTGGCTGTTTCAATCTTTGCCAGAACAGGGCTGGCTGCACGTCTGCATATTGATCCTACGGAAAACTGGTATATTCAGATGGCTGTTTATGATGGTGATCCTGCTACACGGACGCTGAAAGCCAGTGAAGGCAAAATGTATATCACTGAGACTGGTTGGCATTCGACAACAGGCACATACAAGCTGGGCTATTGGAAACATACGGCCAATATTGTCTTTAATGGTAAAGCCTTCAGTAATGATTATGGTTATTATGGTATTGTTGATCAGGAATTGTTGCATTTGGGTGGTGATAGCTCCATTGGCGCATTTATACGTTGGGGGGCTGTGCCATCTGATCGAAATGCAATCACCAGCCATGTGGATTTTGGCCTTCATATGCATGGCCTTATATCGAACCGTAGTGAGGATGATATTGGTGTGGCATACATTCGAGCCAACACCGGAGCTGGCAATGAAACGGTGTATGAATTCACCTACCGTGCTGTTCTAACACCATGGCTGGCCATTCAACCCTCATTTCAATGGATTCAAAATACCGGCGGCCTAGCAAGCAATAATAGCGTGAAGGTTGGCTTGTTGCGTTTTGAAGTCGGTTTTTAACATGTGCCATGTCATATTGCTGTCATTATTGGCTGTTACGTTGGCGCAATAGGTTGTTCTGTTTTTTGGTGAGGTTCGTGTGGTTCAGTTGATTTTTAGATATATGATTTCTTTCATGTTAGTCGTCAGTTTTTGTAGCGCTTTACCATATATGGTTTGTGCCGAAGATACTGCTATTGCTGCGGATGATAGCTATGAAGAAGAAGATGACGATGGCGGCGATGGTGTTGTGTATGATGAAGTACGCTTGAATATTGTGGCGTTTGAAGTGCGCGATCAAAATTTTGAGTTTGAGTCATTGATTACAGGTACATATGCCCAGTTGTTTCATGCTTTTGAGGGTAAAGCGGATGTGATTTTTCTGAACCGCACGCCTGTGATTAAAGATGGAGATGTGTTGAATATTCAGGAAGATGCATTGCGTATGGCGGGTGATAAATTGGCCAATGATGGATTAAACTGCACGTTTAGTTTCACCAATATGTCCGATGAGGATTCGCAGTTTTATGCTATATCGGGCTTATGCAATATCATGTATGCAGGTGTTGATGGCACCCGAAAGGTGCGCGCAATCATCCAGCGTACAGTTTTGTCTGAAGCCAATTATGGTGTGAATGCTTGGATCAGTATTTATCAGAACAAAAAGACCGGCATTATTATTTATGCAGATGTTGATCCCAAATAGCCTTAGAGTCTCAGTATTTAGTATCTGTCAGTATATCTTTGAGTAAGGATGTGATCTCGTTCTCACTAAGGCTTGGATCATGTAGTTTAATCCACGTTCGAGCTTGAGCTACGCAGAAAACCTTACATCCATATTTACGCAAATCATTTAATGCATTGTAACATTCAGCTTGCTGCCCTCTAAATTTGCAAGTATCCGCTGGTTTAAAGTTTTCTTTAATATGATTTTTAATATCGCCATTCATAATCATAATGGTATGAAACTTGCGGGGGGGCAAGAATTATTTTGTAAAACGATAGTAACGACTCAGCCCCCCACCCAAAAATGGCTGTAACTGCTCAGGTCGCCCCTGATTTGTTCGAGTTCAAGAAGAAAATAGGTAGTGTGCTCCTGCACTTGAGTATTTTTGACGCAGAAATCGGGCAAATCAGGGGATGACCTGAGTAGCGCCTCACCCCGCGATGCGGCACCCAATCTGAGAATAATAAAATCAAGCACTTACGATTCTGTTATTCAAGAGTTACGATGGATCAAACGAAACCTAACATATGTGACTAATTTCGACAGCCTAGCTCTGGCCCTTATATGCTGTTGTTTTTGACTACAAATCAATTGGCATAAATTTTCATGTCGGATTTTGGGTAAGGGTTGTCAGTTGACAACCCTTATATGGTATTGCTAGGATTCCTCTAATGGTCAGGTCAAAGCATCCGAATAAAGATATTGAAAAAGCTGTGAAATACGCTGAAGGAAATG
>JAUZQS010000012.1 GCA_030950875.1 Mariprofundaceae bacterium
CGTTTTAAGGATATGGAAGGGCGAGCAATACCGAGTGATTTGGACTATACGCAAGTAAAAGGCTTGAGCATTGAATGTCGGCAAAAGTTGGCGGCAGTTCAACCTGAAAACCTTGGTCAAGCAATACGCATATCTGGCGTGACGCCTGCCGGAGTAACATGTTTAATGATTTACCTGCACCAGAAAGAAGCGGTATCATGAAAGACAAGCTTGAGGCATATACGCAGGAGGTTTTGCGTTTTCGCAAGGCTTTGAATTTAACATCTATTTCTGATGCCAGTGTGTTTGATCGGCGTTTTGTTCAACCGTCGGTGGCATTAAAAGATTGGATGCCAGAACGGGGGCGTTTATTGGATATAGGTAGCGGTATGGGTGTGCCAGGCATACCGCTTTTAATTGCCAAGCCTCAACTGCAAGGAGTGTTGGTTGAACGTCGAAAAAAACGCGCTGAATTTCTCCGTCATTTAGGGCGTGTGTTGGAATTGAATATGGAAGTTTATGATGCGGATATCAATGATTTACCATCGTTATCCGTGGATGTGTGTGTGGCTAGAGCGGTAACCAACGTGAAGGGCTTGTTGGATATGTGCTCACCGCATGTGAACAGCAAGGCTATTGCAGTGTTCCCAGTTCCTAGAGATCAGCCGTCAGTGAATGTTGATGGATGGGTGTTGAATGATTTGGGCGGTGTGGATGCGATTGAGGAACAGCAGGTGCAGTGTTACTCTTGGCTGAAGTAATAATGCTGGAGATTTATTTTAGTAGGGAAGGGGTTTCACGTGAAACATCATAATCTTGGATGGGTAATTTCAATTGCCAATCAAAAAGGTGGGGTTGGGAAGACTACCACCAGTATCAACCTCGCAGCATCGCTTGCTGTATTAGAAAAGCGGGTTTTACTCATGGATTTGGATCCGCAAGGAAATACCACGTCAGGTTTAGGCATTGACAAAAAAGAAGTTGAATCGGGAATGTATGAAGTGTTGATGGGCGATAGCAGTTTGCAAGACGCTATTGTAAAAACAGAATGTGAAAATTTGTATCTTCTTGCTGCGACTATGGACTTGGCGGGCTCAGAAATTGAGTTGGTTAATAAAAAAAAGCGCGAATATCGCTTACAAAAAGCATTTGCAGCGTATGACGGTAAACCTTTTGACTTTGTGGTGATTGACTGCCCGCCAGCGCTAAATATTTTGACATTAAATGCGTTAACAGCCTCGGATGCTGTAATGATTACATTACAAACAGAGTTTTATGCCATGGAAGGTTTGAGCCAGCTTATGGACACGATTCGCCGTGTTCGAGGTGCTTTGAATCCAGACTTGCTTATGGATGGAATTTTATTAACCATGGTGGATCGCAGAAATAATTTAGCGCAACAGGTCGAAGGTGAAGTGCGTGAATATTTTGGAAATCAAGTTTATCAGCAAGTGATTCCACGCAATGTGCGTTTGTCGGAAGCGCCAAGTTACGGGGTTCCGGTGATGTATCATGATGTTCGCTCTACTGGGGCAAAGGCTTATTTACAGCTTGCACAAGAATTTATGCAGCGTCAGGGGTAGGGTGATATGGTTGTGAAAAAAACAATAAAAAAACGTGCTTTGGGCCGTGGTTTAGATGCTTTATTGGCTGATAAGCCCACCCTAGAAGTGTTAAATCAATCAATTAAAATATTGATTTCAAAGATTAAGCCCAATCGCTATCAGCCTCGTACACACTTTGATGAGAAAGAACTGCTTTCATTAACAGAGTCTATTCGTAAAGAAGGTGTGTTGATGCCGGTTCTTTTGCGTGTGCAGGGCGATGGTTATGAGTTGATTGCAGGTGAGCGACGTTGGCGAGCTTCACAAGCGGCTGGGTTATTAGATATTCCAGCAGTTGTGAGAGAAGTCGATGATTTGCAGGCCTTGGAGCTGGCAATTATTGAGAATGAACAGCGCGATGATTTAACCGCAGTCGAATCGGCAAGGGCGTATAAACGTTTGATTGATGAGTTTTCTTTTACCCAGCAACAGGTCGCCGAGAGTATTGGCGTATCGCGTGTGCAAGTGAGTAATTTAATTCGCTTATTGCAATTGCCGATGTCCATTCAAGAAATGATTGAGCAGCGTTTGTTAACAATGGGTAATGCTCGCCCTCTGGTGGGCTTGGATGTTAGCAAAGCGGAAGCATTGGCGCGTAAGTGTGTTGCCGAGCAGTGGAGCTCTAGGCAAATGGAGAAAGAAGCAAAGCGTGTACTGCATGATCATACAAGCCGTGTTTCAGAGACGGTTATAGATGCAGATGTAGCAGCACTTCAAGATGAGTTGATGCGCACATTGGGTCTGCCAGTAACCTTAAATTGTAAAAAGAATGGTTCGGGTGAGTTGAGGATTAGTTATAGCCGTGCCCAGGAGTTGGATGGTGTTCTAAGGCGCTTGCGAGCACCACTATAACAATCTAACATATTGATATATAAGCATTTATATATTTAGCTTTTGGCGAGCCCAAGCTTGTGTCATGCGGGTTCGCTCTATTTGTGAGGCCGCTTCTAGGCGTTTCAATGCTGATAGCTGAGTATCCAAATCACGTGCTAAGTGGGTGAGCATGACCTTAATGAGCTTGTCTGGCATATCCCAGTGTAGCTGTTGGGCGGCGGCTTTTAGAACATGATGCAAATCGATGTCACTTTCTGGCGGTTTGATGTACACCTGCTCTATCATGCGCATACGGCTAGCAAGCTCTGGTGGCGTAAGTTCATGGTCTGGGCAACGCCAAGTAATGAGTAATGGGCGCGCTTTTTCTTTGGCACGTTCAATAAGGTGGAATAAAGCTGTAGCTGTATGTTTGGGCAAGCTATGGGCTGGTAGGTCAACACTCCAAAAGTCATAGTTTTCTAATGTTTCAAGCCAGGATGCAATTTGTTGAAGGGCGGGTAAAGATGGCTGGATTTGAAGCCGTGCCAGCTGAGGGTATTCTTCTTGCAAGGCGCGTACGAGGTGGCTTTTTCCTGCGGGAGTATCGGATTTTAGCCATAATATTCCGCCTTCATTGAGCCATCTGGAAAGCCTTATACAGGCTTGGGTTGTTCCTTGGTGGTGAACCCATGTGTGATAACCAGGCGTGGCAGGAAGTGTGAAGAGAAGGCGTTGTTGGGTCATAAATGTACTGGATAATGCCTGACTAGCTTTCTTGCTTGGCAGCTTTGCCTGTCCAGCTAATCAGGTAGTGTAGACCTGAAGCACAGGTAAGCACAAACGTCAGCCACATGCTTATTTGTAGCAACATGACAGGAATCACGATTGCCATGTTTAATAATAATAAAACCACATAGATTATTTGTATAAAGGTAGTGGCTTTGGAGACGAAGCTTGGTTGCATGGTGAGACGGTGGGTGACGATTTCATAAGTAATGGCGCCCACGACAATAATTAAATCACGGAAAATAATAGCCAGAAAAACAAACAGTGGGACTTGTTCAACTATAAATAGCGTCACAAATAGGCTGATAAGCAAGATTTTATCGGCCATTGGATCCAAATAGGCGCCGACGGTTGTTCGTAGGTTGAAATAACGTGCAATTGCACCATCCAGCATATCAGTAATGCCTGCAATAACCATCAAGACAAGCGCTAACCACGCTTGGTCGCTGAGCACCATATATACAATGACAGGGGTCATAATAATACGTGCCAACGTAAGCATGTTGGGGACATTAAGCAGGCGTTGCATTATTGAATGAGCCAGCCTTGTGCATTGGGGGTAGCCAGCATGCCGCGTTGTGCAAACCAGTCAGCTATCCAGCTATCATCGTTTTGTTTAAGTTGAATGGTATATTCACGGCTACGAGCGTTTAAATAGCTCGGTAAAAGGCCTTGCACACGAGGATCGGCCTTGAGGGCTGTTTCTAGGGCGATCTGTTCGGATAAGCTGGCTTTTTGTTCAATGGATAAGTGTAAGCTAAATGTTGGTGTGGCTGCATCACCTGTAGCTGTTACAATTTTAGGTTGCCATACATAAGCATCGCGGGCACGAAACATGGTTTGTACAATCCAGCTTTTAAGTTGTACGAACGGGTCACCCATATCGAGATTTCGAGTTTCACTAAATTCATTAAGGCGAGACTGGCCACGGGCAGATAGTTGTACTTGTATATCATCAAGCCATTGGATGCGAATAGCCAGTAGTGGTGCGTTGGCTTTGAGCAGGATACCCAATGCAGCTGATTGTTCGTGTGCATAAGCCAGCAGCTCATTTTTAGAGCCTTGCATGCTGCTGCCAAAGGCATTGATAAGTTCTATGCGAAGGTTAAAGCTGGGTATGGTGCGAATATGAGGGATATTTTCCTGCTCTAAGCGTGCCCAGACCCGTTCTGGATTAAACTGAATGATACTTCCGCCTTGTTGAGGGTGAACACTGCGAAGTAAAGTCATTGCCTTTATATTGTTAGGCATGGTTGGCCGTGCCTGCTGGGTAATAATGCGATCCCAAAGTATGGGCAATGCCTGTTCAACCTGTTTCCTTACGGAGGGCATGACCCCACCTTCAAAGCTAATTGAGATGTTAAAGCGAGGGTCTTCTTGTGCTTGTGCCACACCTAGATTTAGTAGCATGAACAGGCAAAGGTATAGGCACCTAAGGTAAGTGGTCACTTTATTTTACCACACGCAAATGGCGAACTTTTTTCTCTGAAGGTTTATCTTTTGTGATAGATGCGGGTGGGGTTGATGCAGGTGTATCAGTAGCTGACGGTTCGGCAGCTGTTGTGTCTTGCAAGCCGCGTGCTGCATTGACTACGACACGGATAGTTTCTGGGACACAATCTTCCCATACCAAGCCTTGTTCAAGATCGCCATCCGGTTGGTAGGCAGCCCAGATATATGCCATGGGAATATGGCAAGCATACGATTGTCCAGAAAATGAAAAATCGGATGTAAGTGCATCATCGCGAATGTAAATAGGTTGAGGCATACGGTTGTTGAGTACCAAACGAAGAGCTGGGTCACCTTTTAAAAAATCCGGTACAGCGGCATCATCATGGGTGGCATCAACAACGATATAGATACGTCCATGCTGTTGAAAGAATTCACGTAGCTGCTTGGCTTTGGCTGCATTTGAAAATTGAATGGTCATGCGCGTTGGTTCCGTCGCTGCTGAACGGCTTGCGAGAAATCAGCCAATAAATTAGCAGTATCGTCCCATGCAATACAGGCATCTGTAATGCTCACGCCATGCTTTAGAGGTTGACCCTTCACAACATTTTGACGGCCAGCATGCAAATGGCTTTCAATCATCACGCCAATAATCTTATCGTTGCCAGCACTTATTTGTTCGCAAACATCGTGGCCTACAATGATTTGGCGCTCATGCTGCTTTAGGCTGTTGGCATGGCTACAATCAATCATGATACCCGAGTCTACCTTGGCGCTTTCGAGATCTTTTGTGGCCATGGCGATATGTTTGGCATCGTAATTTGGTTCATGGCCGCCGCGCAAAATGATATGACAATCTTCATTGCCGCTGGTCGAGAAAATCGCCGAACGACCCTCTTTGGTGAGGGATAAGAAATGATGGGGGTTGGATGCAGCATTAATGGCATCAATAGCGATGCGGAAGCCGCCTTCAGTACTATTTTTAAAGCCAACAGGGCAAGATAAACCCGATGATAATTCGCGATGCCCTTGGCTTTCTGTTGTGCGAGCACCAATGGCTCCCCAGCTGACCAAATCAGCAAAATATTGTGGTGTGATTAAATCAAGGAACTCTGTACCTGCAGGAATACCCATTTCGTTGATTTCGAGCAGTAAGTTGCGCGCCATACGAATGCCCTTATTGATTTCGAATGAATCATCCAAGTTAGGGTCGTTAATCAAGCCTTTCCAGCCAACAGTGGTACGGGGTTTTTCAAAATAAACACGCATGACAATTTGTAGGGTATCGGCGTATTGGTCTTTTAAACC
>JAUZQS010000120.1 GCA_030950875.1 Mariprofundaceae bacterium
AGCAGAATGTGGTGATTTGGTTGCCGTAGCTGGTTTGGAAAACATTAGTATCGGTGAAACTATGGCTGATAAAGCCAACCCTATCGCATTGCCTGTGATTCATGTGGATGAACCGACTTTGAGCATGGAGCTACATGTCAATAACTCGCCTCTTGCAGGTACCGAAGGGAAATTCATTACCACACGTCAAATTCGTGATCGTTTATTTAAAGAAGTTCGTACCAATGTTGCCATGAAAGTTGAAGAGACTGATTCGGCTGATATTTATAAGATTTCAGGTCGTGGTGAACTTCAAATTGGTATTTTATTGGAAAACATGCGCCGTGAAGGGTTTGAAATGGCGGTTTCTCGTCCAACTGTGATTATTCGCACCATCAACGGTGTTAAAAAAGAGCCTTATGAAAGTGTTACCATCGATGTTCAATCAGAATATCAAGGTAGTGTTATTGAAAAGATGGGCATTCGTGGTGCAGAAATGACCAGCATGGAAACTACCGCTGATGGCATGACCCGCATTGAATTTATCGCTCCAACCCGTGGTTTGATTGGTTATACCTCAGAATTTATGACCGATACCCGTGGTACTGGCGTGATGAACCATGTGTTCCACGAATATGGTAACTATGTTGGCGCATTACCAGGCCGTTTAAATGGCGTGCTAATTGCCAATGCTCCTGGTGAAACTGTTTCCTTTGGCATGTGGAAAATACAAGAACGTGGCAAGTTGTTCTTTGGCGCCAATGTGAAGATTTATGAAGGAATGGTTATCGGTATTCATAGCCGTGATAACGATTTGGTTGTCAATGCCACACGTGAAAAGAAACTAACCAACGTACGTTCATCGGGTACCGATGAAGCGGTTAATTTAATTCCACCCATTAGCCTTTCATTGGAGCGCGCTATTGAATTTATTGCCGATGATGAGTTGGTAGAAATTACACCAAAGAATATTCGCGTACGCAAACGTTTATTGACAGAAACTCAACGCAAACGCAGCACGCCGAAAAAGAAATAAACAACGAATATCAAAATGCACAAAAAGCCGCAGCTAACCCCTGCGGCTTTTTTTATGCCCTATCCAATTAACCAAAAAAAAGGTGAAAGCCAAAAGCTTCCACCCCTTATTACTACAGTTTTACATCGAAACAGTGCTTAAGGTAAAACAGAAACCTTGATCATTAAGTCACCCTGTTTGATTTGATCCAACACATCCAAACCTTCGGTCACCTGACCAAAAATCGTGTATTGACCATCCAAGTGAGGGGCAGGTGCGAAACAAATGTAAAACTGGCTTCCCGCTGAGTCTGGGTCTGATGAACGTGCCATCGCCAATGTTCCATGCACATGTTTGCGATCATTAAACTCCGCTTTTACTTTATATCCAGGGCCGCCCATACCAGTACCATCAGGATCACCACCTTGCGCCATAAACCCTGCAATCACACGATGGAATTTTAAGCCATCATAATAGCCTTTGCCTGCCAAAGCTTTGAAATTTGCCACTGTATTGGGGGCAGAATCAGGGTACAACTCGATAATCATATCACCATTTTTTGTTTCAATTTTAATATGGTTTCCTTCTGGAATACCTTCATCACCTGCTTGAGGCGCTTTACTAAACAGACCCATTTTTTTCTCCTTATTTGTTGTAGATTGATCTGCACATGCCTGCTGTCCAAAGGCCATAAAAGCAAGCAGCGACATGGCTAAAATACGTGCGTAATATTGATGACCTATCATTGTTCTCATTCCCCTTTCGATGTAAATAGATGTTGCGAAGATGGCAAAATCCGCAATGGATGCAAGACCATGCGATGCATACCAGGCTTTAATTCGCCCGTACCAAGCAATAACTCATTACAAATAACAGCCACAGTACCCTCCGTTTTCTGTTCAAGCTGTATACGTTGACCATTCAAAAAACGCCATGCATCATCTTTATTCAATTCACAGCTTGGAAAATCACGCAACCACTGACGCAATGGCAAGACAGCCTGTTGTTTAGCCTCTTTCAAACAATCTTCTGTCACCAACATGGATTCGGACCAACCACCCGTTGATGTGCGGCGCAATGCAGTCACACAGCCGCCCATATCCAACTTCTCACCAATATCACGGGCTAGAGAACGAATATATGTCCCTTTTGAGCATAATACATCCAAACTTACATAGGGGAAATCAAAGCTAAGTAACTCTAACTTATGAATACAAATATCACGTGCTTTAAGCACTACAGACTCACCTTTACGCGCCATAGCATGGGCTCGTTTTCCATCCACGCGAATTGCCGAATAAATAGGTGGTATTTGCTGCTGCTTACCTTGAAATAAAGACAATACATCCATCAATGCTTGTCTATCAACCATATTTTCAAAACGAGCTATAACCTCACCTTCACAATCCAGCGTGTCTGTTTGATAACTTAAGTCGAAAGTCACTGTATAACGTTTGTCAGCATTTAATCCCAACTCAGAAAAACGTGTCGCATCACCCAATAAAATAGGTAACATGCCTGTAGCCAAGGGGTCTAATGTGCCTGCATGCCCCGCTTTAACGCGCTTTTTTCCTGCTTCTGAGAAAATGCGAATAACTTCATTGACTGCACGGCGCGAAGTCCAACCAAGCGGTTTATCCAAAAATACCACGCCCGAAACAGTCATAAACTCAGCATGTCCACCAAGGCATGTTTAATTTCTTTTTGCACCTTATCCAATGTCCCAAACAGGGTGCAACCTGCTGCATACTGATGGCCACCGCCACCCAATTTTCCAGCCACAACACCCACATCACAAGGGGATTTAGCACGAAAACTAACCTTCCATTCCTGTGGCTTCTCTTCGCGTATAAAAACAGCGATATCCACACCTTCAATACTGCGTGCATAATCAATAAAACCTTCTGAATCCTCACCGCACAGGCCTGTTTTTTCATATAAATGATGAGCAATAGAAATCCATGCTGTGCGACCATCATGACAAATATCCAGACTATCCAAAGCATATTTTAACAATTCAAAACGCGCCGGTTTATGGCTTCGATAAATGGATTGTGCCGCCAATTCAACATCTGCACCCGCATCAATCAAATCTGCCGTCATGCGATGTACATCAGCACTAACACTCGCCAAACGAAAACTTGCTGTGTCCGTCAAAACCGCAGCATAAATTGCCGCTGCCGATGATGCATCAAGCGGTATATTTAGATATTGCAGAAGATCATAAATCATCGCCCCTGTAGCACAATAACGGGCATCAATCACATTGATCGAGCCATATTGCGTGTTACTAGCATGATGATCAATATTGATCAGCGTTTTACCTTCAAAATATGATGGATCCACACCCAAACGCCCCAATGAACCGGCATCAACGGCAATCACAACATCTGAACAAGCAATACCATCGGGTATTTCACCATGTGTAATAAGCTCTACCGCTGGCAAATAGCGGCAAATATATGGAGCAATATCTCTGTTATGCATCACAACGCTTTTACCCATCGCTTTTAAAGCATGGTAAACAGCTAATTGTGAACCAATCGTATCTGCATCAGGGCTAACATGTGCAATAATATGAATCTGTTTTGCTTGTTGCACAGCATCCAAAACTGGCTGCCACTGAACATCGGCATAAAGAACGCTCAAGCGCGATCCAAGTTATTCAACAACTCAACCATATCATTGCCAGCATCCAAGGCTGTATCCCACGAAAAATTCAACTTCGGAAGGCGTTTTTTACCCATGGATCGACGCAAGGCATGCTCAAAATGAGGTGTCATACGTTTCAATTTATCCACCAGTATATCCGCCTCATCACGTTTCATTCCATGTACTTTAATCACTGCACTTTGATTATCGCGCGATACATCCACCGATGTAATGACCATGCCCAAAAAGCATGGATCATTGGCATCGCGTTGTATCATCGTGGTGATTAAACGTTGGATATCCGCCTCTATACGGTGTTTCGCTGGTGATTTATCTGCCATATCAGTGGTTTACAGTGTTGCCGCAACTTCTTCAATGATATAAAACTCGAAGCAATCGCCCTCTTTTACATCATTGAATTTATCCACGCCAATACCACATTCATAACCAGCTTTTACTTCTTTCACATCATCTTTAAAACGACGCAAGGAAGCAAGTTCACCATCATAAATCATTACATTATCACGCATAACGCGCACTTTCGAGCCGCGTGTAACAAAGCCTTCGGTTACATACGTCCCTGCTACAGCACCAATCTTCGGAACCATAATAACCTGACGGACTTCTGCTTCACCTGTAACCTTCTCAACTTGATCTGGTGTTAATTCACCAGCCATTGCGGCACGAACATCATCAATCGCATCATAAATTACTTTATAGAAACGAACATCCACGCCATGATCAGCAGCCAATTTCTTCGCTTGTCTTTCAGGGCGAACATTAAAACCAATCACCATCGCACCCGATGCTGAGGCCAACATAATATCTGACTCAGTAATCGCACCAATGCCTTTATGAACCAATTTCACTTTCACTTCATCCGTACCCTGTTTAACCAAGGTATCAGCCATGGCTTCAACCGAGCCCGTTACATCACCCTTAATAATCACAGGAACTTCTGCCACATCACTCTTCACAGCTGCAAACATATCATCAAAGCTTGCACGCTTCGTCGATGCTTCTTTCAACTGGCGTTCTTTTTCCTTACGATAAGAAATAATATCACGAGCCTGTCTATCATTTGCAACCGTAACAATATCCTGCCCCGCTTCGGGTACAGATTCCAAGCCTAGCAGTTCAAACGGAACCGATGGTCCAGCCGTACGATGTTGCACAGCATTTTCATCTACAATCGCACGAATACGACCTGTTACCATTCCTACAACAACGATATCACCTTTATTAAAGGTACCATTTTGAACAAGAACTGTTGCCACAGGTCCACGGCCTTTATCCAAACGTGATTCAACCACAACACCACGACCAACACCCTCTGGATTGGCTCGTAATTCCAAAACTTCCGTTTGCAATGCAAGCATTTCAAGAAGATCATCCAAGCCTTGACCAGTATGTGCAGAAACTTCCACAAAGATTGTATCTCCACCCCAGTCTTCAGAAATAATTTCATGTTCGGACAACTGACGTTTTACATTTTCAGGGTTAGCGCCATCTTTATCCATTTTATTAATGGCAACGATAATCGGCACACCTGCAGCTTTTGCATGGTTCAATGCTTCAACTGTTTGTGGCATCACACCATCATCTGCGGCAACCACCAATACCGCCACATCCGTCAGCTTTGCACCACGCGCACGCAAACCGGTAAACGCTTCATGACCCGGTGTATCAACAAACACTACGCGTTCGCCACCGTCAAGTTTAACCATGTAAGCACCGATATGCTGAGTAATACCACCCGCTTCACCCTCTGCGACCTTGGCTTTGCGAAGTGCATCAAGAATAGAGGTTTTACCATGATCGACATGCCCCATAACCACTACAACAGGAGGACGCGGTTGCAAACCTTCATCATTCTCATCAATCACTTCAACCAATACATCTTCCACAGCCGCTGCATTGATAAGCTTGGCTTTATGACCAAACTCTTCTACAAGCAATATCGCAGTATCAGCATCAATATTATCATTTGTTGCAACCACTGAACCCATTTCCATTAACTTTTTCAAAACCTCAGTTGTTTTCGTTGCCATACGACTGGCCAACTCAGATACTACAATCGGGTTGGTCACTTCCACTTCACGAATAACAAATGCTTCATCATCTTTGGTGATGATGTTTGCACCACGACGGCGACCACCCTTTGCCAATCTAGCCATACGCTCTTCCTGCTGAGGTGTAAGGACTTCATGACGCTTGGATGAATAAGAACGACGTGCAGCTTTTTCACCTGGCGATAAGCGACGCTGCTGTTGACGCTGTGGACCACCTGGACCACGACGTTTCACCGCTGCTGGCCCTGTTGCATTTGGATCTGGTGTCACTGCAACCGATGGTGAACGACGTGTCGTAGCGGCTGTGTTTGCACCCACCCCTGGACGATTCGGGCGACCTGCACCACCACGGTTACTATTATTCTCACGGCGACGATCATTACGTTCTTTGGTGATTTTCGCTTCAATTTGTTTTAATGATGATTTTGGTGCTTTTGATGCAGCAATTTGAGCTGGAGTTAAACCAGTTCGAATCGTTGTTCTAGGCCCTGATGCGGGACGTTTTTGCTGACCAGAACCAGCTGGGCGATTCGGGTTCGGACGCGCGCCAGGCCGTGCTTGGCGATTCGGATTCGGACGCTCACCAGGGCGTGTTGGGCGATTCGGGTTCGGGCGCTCACCAGGACGTGCTGGACGATTCGGGTTCGGACGCTCATTCGGGCGTGTCGAACGATTTGGGTTTGGACGTGATGCACGTGCTTCGGCTCGTTTGGCTCGTTCTTCCTGTTCACGAAGCTTGGCTTGTTCTTTATTCTTTTCAACAGCTTGAGCTGCCATTTGAGCAGGAGAAAGCTTTTTAACAGCTGGCTTCTTGACTGCATCAGTAGCTTTAGACTCGGTCTTCACTGAAGGCTTTTGAGTTTTTACAGCTGGTTTTGTAGTTGATGCAGGCTTCTTCACTTCAGGTGTCTTTTTCACCTCAACAGCTTGTGCAACCACTTCCTTAACAGCTATCTTTTCAGGCGTGCTTACAGGCTCTTTCTTCAATGAAAGTTTGCCATCCGAAGGCGCTGTCGATTTAACAACATTATCCGAAACCTTAGCTTTGGGTGCTACGCGACGGCGGCGGACTGCAACTTGCACAGTGCGACCTCTACCTTCAACACTGGAACCACGATCTTGTTGCCCGGCCACAATTGGACGACTCAATGTCAATGTTTTCCCTCCAGAGCCACTTTTCGCAGGTTCTTTCAAGTTTGTCTTGATTTTACCCATGTCTTCATCATTCAACATCGTGGTTGGACCTGTAACAGCAACACCACAGCTACTAGCTGCGCGTTTTACATCTGCTACTTCAACATTCAATTCTTTTGCCAATTCGAGCACGCGTTTATTCGCCATTGCTTACCTTGCTTCCTTTTATTCGCCCATACCAGGCGCAATACCGTTGCAACTTTGCTGTTTTTTTAGAAACAGACAATGCCACCACAGACATTTTACCCCGTTGAAAGACATTTACCAGACAAGCCTCTGGCAAACCATTCAACGACGTTGTTTTCAACCCTGCCTCACCACGCTTTTTAACAGCATCCATGACTTGCCGTACCAAAGCCTGACCCGCTTCTTCTGCCAATAGCAGTAGAAGCTCCGCATTCTTCCACATTTGATGCATCACTGCATCCCTTCCAATCGCAGCACTTGGTTTCAAGCGCGTTAACTGCAAAGCAATGTGTTGCGAGAGAATATCCAACAAACGCTCTTGCAACCCATCCCACTGTGGAAAAACTATTTTATGTTTGCTTCGCAACACACCCAATCGCTTATCACTCAACGATGACAGGCATGGCACATCCATACATAAATAAAACCCTCTTCCAGGGGCTTTTGCCAATAAATCTGGCCAAATTAAACCAGAATCATCCGCCACCAACCGCAACATAGATGATTTCTCATCCTTCTTGCGGCAGGCAAAACATGACCGTACAGATGTACGATTATGCGTTAAATCATTCAAACCAACCACTGGCCTCACGTGCTGCAATAATCAAAGCAGCAGCAGCTTCGCTCTCCAAACCTTCAATACCTTCAACATCATCCGCCGCTGCGTCTGCCAAAGCTGCAACTGAAAGCATATCACGCTCTGCCAATTGCGCTGCGATCTCACGTGTCATTCCTGGTAAATCCAACAAAGACACACTACTTTCATCGCCATCTTCTGAGGACTTCTGCAAGGCCTGATCCAGTAAAGAATTACGCGCACGTTTCTGAATTTCTAGTGCCAAATCATCATCCAAACCTTCAACAGCAGCAATATCAGCAACTTCACAATACGCCAAATCGGCCAACGACATAAAGCCTTCTGCCACCAATAGGTCAGCAAAGTCAGCATCTACATCCAAACCAGACGTAAAGGCTTCTTTGGCTTCTTTTATTTCTCCAACACGCTTTTCTTGCTCTTCGCCTGTCGTCATCAACTCAATATTCCAACCTGTTAACTCAGAAGCCAAACGCACGTTTTGACCACGACGACCAATCGCAATTGCCAAGTTTTCTTCATTCACGGCCACTTCAATGGTATTATTTTCTTCATCAACAAGCACACGATCAATTTCAGCTGGAGCCAATGCGTTGATCACAAATGTTGCTGGATCTTCTGTCCACTCAATAATATCAACGCGTTCGCCATGCAATTCATTCACTACCGCCTGTACACGCGCACCACGCATACCCACACATGCGCCAACAGGATCAATGCCTGCATCCATAGAAATTACTGCAATTTTACTGCGCGAACCTGGATCACGAGAAATAGCTTGAATGGTAATTAAATTATCTTGGATTTCAGGCACTTCTTGCTCAAACAAGCGTAACACCATGCCTGCATCAGCACGCGACAAAAAGACCAGTGCACCTTTCGGCTGATTACGCACTTCACGCAAATATGCCCGCACACGATCACCCTGACGATACGATTCGCGAGGCAATAAATCTTCACGGTACATCACTGCTTCACCACGGCCCAAATCTACATATACATTACCACGCTCAACACGTTTCACGATACCTGTAATCAATTCGCCCACACGCGGTTCATATTCAGCAACCACACGATCGCGCTCCGCTTCACGAATCTTTTGGTTAATCACCTGTTTGGCTGTTTGCGCTGCAATACGCCCCAACTCAATCGGTGCCAATGGCTCACGAAATTCCGTGCCTAGTTCAGCATCTGCCTGCAAAGCTTTGCCTGCTTCTAGACTAAGCTCGTTTTCTTCGTCTTCAACTTCTTCAACCACTACACGTACATGAGACAAGCCAATTTCACCTGTATCACGATCCATTTTGGCATCAACAACCTTACTGCCATACGTCCGACGTGCCGCAGTTTTAATAGCTTGTTCCATCGCTTCAATTACTAACTCGCAATCAACAGCCTTTTCACGCGCTACTGCCTCGGCAACCTGCATCATATCAACACTCATTGTCGTTAACCTCGACTCACTCTATTTATTCTTGCCCGCGTGCGATATTGCTTTCCAATTCACTGCACGCGTTACTCTCACAACTTCCGATAAATTGAATTCACGAACCTTGCCTCTGTCATTGCACAAGCTGAATTGTTCACCATTAAATCCTAAATTCTCACCCTCAACCGCTGGGCCATGCTCCAATACCACTTGAATCCAATCACCCAAATAGCGATCAAAATCAGCCTGCGTTTGCAATGGCCATTCAAAACCAGGTGTTGTAACCTCTAAATTGTACTTGCCTGGAATGTAGTCTTCCACATCCAACTGCAAAGCTAAGCCACGGCTAATGCGTGCCAAGTGCTCCGCAATGACACCGCCCTTGCAGTCCACAATCACCTTAACCAAACGTATCTGCTTACCACCACCAAGTATAACCTTAAGGATTTCCACGCCCAATTCATCGGCAATCGGTGTCACAAGTTCTTGTATTTTATCTTCTAAAAGCAATATATCAGCCCTAAACTTTATATATGAAACAAAAAAAGCGAGCCAGAGCTCACTTTTAACGTCGCGAATCATAATTATCATTGTCAATAAAGCAAGAAAAAAGGGTAGAGATTGCCTCCCCTACCCTTTCTATATTATTTAATGAAAACGCCTATCAATGGATATGCTTCTTTGCTTCCTCTAATTTATTAGCAGCTTCAACCTTCCGACCTTTCGAATAGACAAGTCGATTTTCAACATTGGGAAGATCAATCACCTTTTGTAAATATTCTGCAGCTTTTTTATACTTATGGTCTTCCAGCCAGTAATCGCCTGTAAAATAATTCGCGTCCATATCATTCGGAGCCATCACTAAAGCCTTCGCCAAATATGCCTCAGCCTTATCATCATCACCAAAACCTATGGGCCAGCCTGGTGTCATATAATAAAAGCTACCCAGCGACGTATAAATCGAGCCATTCAGGGCTTTGGCATCTATTTTTTCAGCTTTTAACAATAAATCACGGGCTTCTTTCATCAAACTCAATGCACCCAAGCCACCTTTAGCACCCGCATAGGTTGATTTAATAATAGCTTCCCAAATCAGCGGTTCCACTTTATTTGGATGCTCAGCAGACCAAGCATGTGCTTTTACAGCCAACGCCTCAAAAGCTGCTTCCTTCTGATTGTCCGCAAGCTCATAATTAATATGTGCCCACTCATGTTGCAATTGCAACAGCTTATCCGATGATGCAAGCTCACTTGCCTGAGCCACGCCCACCCAGCCAAATACTACTAGTATAATTATATATATTTTCTTCATAACCACCGCTCCTATTTTAGCAAAAATGTTTTTGCGATTTTATTCTGACCCGCCAAGGCTTTATCCACCAAACGCGGCAACAACGCATTCACCCGTACAAATAACGCTTCAGGGAATCCAAAATAACTATCTTTTTTATCCTGCTCAATCGCCCGAATAATCTTTTCCACAATGGCATCAGGCTCATCCATATTCATACCTGTCGCTTCACCCATTTTCATGACTGCATTATCATTCATCGGCGTTTTTACAGCCCGTGGCGCAATATAACTTACCTCCACACCTGTATTTGCCAACTCACGACGCAAAGCTTCAGAAAAACCACGCAAACCAAACTTGCTTGCCGAATATGTCGCAAACCATGCAAAGCCAATCGAACCAAATACAGAACCCACATTGACTATTTTACCTGAGTTGTTCGCCAAAAAACTCGGCAATAACGCCCGCGTTAACAACATTGGAGCCAATACATTGACCCGCATCATTATCTCAATATGGGCTGGATCTTGCTCTGCAAAACTAACAAAGCCATTCAATCCGGCAAGATTAATCAGCATATCCACCTGCCCTAGGTGTTGTTGGCAAGCTTTTATGGCATTCGCACAGCCTTCGGCCGAAGATAAATCAGCCGCAACTGGATAAGCATCCTCTGATAAATCAGTGGCCAATGATTGCAAGGCATCCGCATTGGCATCGACCATCGCAAGCTTTGCTCCACGCTCTAATAAAGCCCTTGCTAAAATCGAACCCATGCCACCTGCTGCACCTGTCAATACAATACGTTTATCTTTAAGATTCATCCATCACTCCTGTGCTTCAATCACTGGTAGGGCACGAAAAATATCACCATAGAGTCTGTAAAACATCTTGGCCGCATGCAATACAGCTTGTTGATCGCCCTCATCCTCAAGCTTATTCATCAAACCTTCATAAAATTCCACATGCCCCACATCCAAAGAGCCGTGCGATGTTAAATAAGAAAATGCTGTTTTAGGTAAAGCCAATGCCTCTTGAATATTCTCAGCCGCATGGGTTGCCAATGCCACACTTGTGCCTTCCAACACCAAAACCATACCAAAAAAACCAACTGGATTATTGCGGGAAATCGTGTCATAAGCATATGCGACCATAAGCTCTGTCTCTGCCAGCGGCAATGTAGAACGCACTGCTTCCTTATCCGCACCTGTCGCTGCAATATCATTCAAGATCCACTCTTGATGGCCCATTTCTTCTTCAATGTACTCACCCAAAGCCACACGCAACCATTCCAAGCGTTCGGGCAAACGCCCACCACATGCCATCAACAATGGCACAGTATGTTTTACATGGTGATATGCCTGCCCTAAAAATGCTTGATAGCTTTGCAATGATAACGATCCTGCTGCACCCTGCTGAATAAAAGGAATCGCCAACAGCGCATTACGTTCTGCTTCTGTTTTTGCAATCAATGTATCATAAAAACTCATGTTTCCTCCTCATAAATATCAACCAACGCTTGCTGATAACAGCCTTTAATAACCATGCGTCTTGGACGGCCTGTGCCAGTCCATTGCCCATTTTCAATCGAGAATGGTTCGTTGGCAATAATCCAATGATGCACTTGCGCATAGTCAGGCAAACGTTGGTTTGCTGATTCAAAGGCTGCGGCAAGTGAGGATGCATCAAAACCGCCTCGCAATGCAACGACTGCCACATTAAAAGGCTTGGCTTCACCAAACACGCAACTTTGTGCAATAGCAGACTCAATATTGAATTCTTTCTCTACCCATTCTGGCGATACGTTACGCCCAAATGAGGTAATGAAAATATGTTTTTTACGACCTTCAATATATAAAAAACCCTCATCATCCAAGCGACCTATATCGCCAGTTGCCCACTCATCTACTTGGCTTGAGCTATCGCCCAAATAACCAGAAAACAGTTCGCCCTGCAATATAATCTCACCATCATCTGCAATTCGCAGCGCCACATGCGGCAAAACACGCCCGACACTGCCCTGCTTTTTCGCAGCTGGTGTGTTAAGCGTCACAACACTGCTTGCCTCAGATAGCCCATAACCTTCATACACAGGCAAGCCCAATGCTTCAGCTTGTGCCAGCAAATGTTTCGATACAGGTGCCCCACCGACTGCAATAAATCGCAACGCATTAGGTTTAGGCATACCCGATACCACTGCTCCAAGCAAAGCTTGTAGCATTTGCGGAATCATCACACAACTTGTAGCGCCCGACTCATGCAAGCAAGTCATAAAACGCGATACATCCAAGCCCGATGAGCCTTGCATACCCACTTGCGCCAAGCCTGGCAAACAAACGGTTGCCCCTGCTATGAGTGGCACATACATACCCGCAATATTTTCCAATAAAGTCGCATAGGGCAATAAACATAAATGCCTATCATCCGCACATGCTTCGGTTGCTTGGGCTAGAGAAACTGCCACCTCATCCATCACAGACTGCCTCAAACACACACCTTTGGCATCGCCCGTTGAGCCCGATGTATAAGTAATCTTCTGCACACTTTCTGGAAAGTGCACTTCCTGCTCTACCTGCAAGCGATAAACTTGCAATGACTCTCCTGCAACACGCCATCCAGGCAATGCATCATAAGCCACACCCGCAAGTTTAAGTAGCCCCTCAACACTCTCCCCTAAATTCGAGACTAAGAGCGTAGAGCCACTACTTTGCAAGGCGTGTTTAACTTGTTGAGGAGAAAAAAATAATGGTAGGGGAACGACAGGTATTTTGGCTTGAATACAGCCCAAATCCACAATCAATATCGCAGGTGTGTTATCCATAAGAATGGCCACACGCATGGGCTCTTGTGACAAGATATAATCATTAACATTCGTAATGTAATTCGCTAACTGCGCATATGTAACAGCACGCGTATGCCCTTGAATTGCCACTGCATCGGCTTGCTCCAAGCCATGCTTGGCGACAGCATCCAAGGTCAAACTCATGATACAACGCATCCTTTAGACTGTTCTAGAGCATTTTTCCACTGCAGACCCATATCACGGGCTTGGATCATAATATCATTGCAGCCTACTGGGAAGTTATGACACAACACTTCCAAAACACGGTAAGCCATCCGCAAATCAGCGGCTCGAATCTTTGGTTTATGATCATAATAGCTTCCCCAAGAAGCCCGCTCTTCAGGTCTAAGCTTATTAGGGTCAGCCTCACCCAACTCAATATATTTCAGACCCAAACGTCGAAAGCCGTTTGCCAGCTGAGGCACGGCTGTTACCACACCCCATCGATAGCCAGCTCCAAATAAAAAGGATATCAAGGCAATGATTGCATCACGTCCGCCACCAGGACCCACCTCTGCTAAATTGCCAACTTCCACAATTACATCACGATTAACCGTTTGCCCTATACAACGGGACAATTCGTAATCAACTGACTGGCGTAAATATTGTTCAACAAAAAGGTTGCCTGAAAGTGCTTCCTTATAACCTGCGACTGAATAACATACGCCCGTCTGGCCATAGCTCAAGCGAAGCAAGTGTGGCATAAACTGCTGAACACAAGCACCATATTTCTTAGAAAATACACTGCGAATAAAATCTTCCGCTTGCTTCCTATCTTTATGGTCTGGATGCAACACATCAAGCATATCTACCCCTTATAAAAAACTTTGTCCTTAATAAGGGAAAGGTAAAGGCATCATGTTAAATGAACCTTAAAAAGCGTCATGCATCATTTCTTCGTACTCAGACAAAGAACGAATAAATGCAGGGCGTTCAAACAAGCGGTTCATATAAGATTCAAGATGCACCCATTTGGATGTATCAATACCATTGGTTTTCAAACGCCATAAAATCGGCGCCATGGTAATATCAGCCAAAGAATACTGTTCGCCAACAAAATATATTTGACGTTCCAAATAGCCATTCAATGATTCCAAATACGCCTTAAATTTACGCATGGGATCAGTTTTTTTCTTCACACGAATCAAGTTGAAATATAATGGGTACAACTCTTCTTCAATGCGCAATACAGCCAAACGCATTTGCGCGCGTTCAGCTGGCGAGCCTGGCTTCAATGGAGGATGGGGATAACGCTCGTCCAAATACTCATTCACCACCTGCGACTCAAAAAATACAATATCGCGATCAATTACTGTTGGCAGTTTTCCATAAGGATTAATGGCCATAAAATCTTCAGGAAGATTATCTGGCTCCAACTCAACACAATCCACAGGTAATTCTTTTTCTTGCAACACAATACGCGTACGATGCGAATTAGGGCACTGTGGATCGGAATAAAGCTTGACCATTAAAAAAACCTCCAAAATTGAATGCGGTGACCCGCGAAAGCTCGCGCACTATATCCTTAAACGCGAGAAAATACAGTGATATTACTCAGCATCACCCTCACGCGTCACGCCCATCAATTTGGCAGAAATAAAGGCATCAATATCACCATCCAAAAAGGCACCCGTATTGCCTGTTTCCATACCTGTGCGCAAATCTTTAATGCGTGATTGATCCAAAACATACGAGCGAATTTGATGTCCCCAACCAATCTCAGTTTTGGTGTCTTCCAAGCCTTGTTTTTCAGCCTGCCGCGCTTCCACTTCTAGCTCGTATAAACGTGCCTTCAACATTTTCCAACACGCTTCACGGTTTTTATGTTGGGAACGATCACTTTGACATTGTACAACGACACCCGTTGGCTCATGTGTCATCCGCACTGCCGAATCAGTTTTGTTAATATGCTGACCACCCGCACCAGATGCACGATAAGTATCCACACGAACGTCAGCTGGGTTAATTTCAATTTCAATTTCACGCTCAATATCAGGAAATGCAAATACTGAAGCAAAGGATGTATGACGCCGATTTCCCGAATCAAACGGCGATTTACGCACCAAACGATGCACGCCAATTTCAGCCTTTAAAAAGCCATAAGCATACTCGCCCTTAATCGAAACAGTTACTGACTTAATCCCTGCCTCTTCACCTGCGGTACATTCCAAAAGCTCCGTTTTAAAGCCTTTTCGTTCTGCCCAACGCAAATACATACGCAAAATCATTTCAGCCCAATCTTGAGCTTCTGTGCCACCTGAACCTGCATTGATATCTAAAAAGGCGGATTCTATATCAGTTTCCCCACCCAACATCTGTGCTAGCTCCAAGTCTTCAATCACCGCTTGCACCGTATCCAACACCGATACAGCCTCCAGTTGAGCATCCTGATCGCCTTCATCCATACCCATTTCAAAAAACATCGATGCCTCTTCCAAATCCGAAGTCGCATCCGTATGTTTTTTTACTGCTTGCTCAAGCCGCGCTTTTTGCTGCATAATTTCCTGCGCTTTGGTTGGGTCATCCCACAAGGTAGGATCTTCAATACGTGCGTTTAACTCAATCAGGTCTTCTTTTTTGCTATCAATGTCAAAGTGACCTCCGCAACGCATCCAAACGATTGCCATAATCTTCTGCCCGCGTTCTAAAGCCTGCTATTTTATCTTCAATACTCATCTTTGACTCCAAATTACCAATAAAACATCGTTGCAAGGTATGTTTCTATGCAACATTTTCAACCACATCATCAACCACAAACTGAATAGCGCCATTACCGCGCCAATCATCTACCTTTAATTGACCAAGCACAGAAACTACTTGCCCAGCCTGCAAGGAGTCACTCAATACACCACCACCAAACACAATACTAGGCACATAACGGTGCCCATCACTTAGACTCAAACGCATCACACCACCTTTTAAATCTTTGCGTTCGGCGATATGCACATCCTTTAACAACCATGTACAAGCAGGGTTAGCGCGTCCAATCGGTTCAAAACGCTGCAAACGTTCTGCCAAACCTGTATGCATCGCCCCCAAGCCCAGCACGCCATCCACCAAACATTCCATATGCTGACTTTGACCATTTTCTTGCTCTTCAATCGCTTTGCCAAAGGCTGCAACAAACGCCTGCCACATACCGCCTTTAATCGAACCTCCACCAGCGCCTGCATGACCACCAAAACCTTCAAGGCAGTCCGAACAAGCATGCAATAAGTTGCCAATATGGAACCCTGAAACACCACGCAATGACACGCGTATATTGTCACTGGAATCAATAAACCCTACTGCCGCAGGTCGCCCATGTTTGCGTGCCAAACGACCTGCTGCCAAACCCACCACACCTGCATGCCAATCTTTATGATGCACGGCCAGAACCCGCGTATCAGCAAGCATTAATTCAGTTTGTTTAAACACCTCAACTTCAACTTTACGGCGTTGTTTGTTCGTCTCATCTAAAACTTCTGCCAAGCACGCTGCTTCACTACTATCTTGTGTAAAAAGCAAACGCATCGCTTCTTCACCATGCCGCATGCGCCCTGCTGCGTTGATACGCGGAGCCAAATAAAAACCAATTGTTTCAGCTGTAACAGCTGATTTTACACGGGCAATCTTCATCAAGGCCGCCATGCCAACACACGGCTGAGTATTTAATCGTTGCAGACCGTGATAAACCAAAATCCGATTCACACCCACCAAATCCATCACATCCGCAATCGTTGCCACTGCCACACGATCTAACAGCGTCCTTAAATCGTAATCAGGGCGCTTGCCCTGCTCGGATAACAGCTTCCAAACTGCCATCAATAAGAAGAAAGCCACCCCTGTCCCACAGAGTTTCCTGTCTGCAAAACCACAATCCTCACGCGCAGGGTTAAGCAGTGCAAACGCCTTAGGCAATGTTTTCTCAGGCAAGTGGTGATCACTCACAATCAAATCAAAACTCAATTCATTTGCCGCATCACAAGCATCAAAACATGTCGTGCCTGTATCCACACTGATACCCAAATGTACGCCGCGCTCAACTGCTTCACGCACAGGTTCAACACCAATACCATGCCCATCATCGGCACGATGCGGAATAGAAAATGTAACATCTGCTCCCGCAGCATTTAAGGCTTCGGCTAAAATTGCGGTTCCAGACACACCATCGCAATCAAAATCGCCAAAAATATGGATACGCTCGCCTGCTAAAATAGCCCCCGCCACACGCTCAGCAGCTTTTGTCATATCATGCATATCAAAAGGGTCGGGAAGCTCCGATAGCTTGGGAGAAAAATAAGCATCCAAAGCATCTAACCCACGCGCTTTTAGTAAGCTATCCCAAGCAAGCAGTGGTTCATCAGCATGCAAAGCTTCATGCCGCCATGACACTTTTTTGCCACGTACCGTCAGACTTTCAGGCAGTTCAACCATGGTTCACCTAACACTTTTTATATTTTAAAACCCATTACACGGAAAAAATCTTACAACGAAAACTCATTTAACTCGCAGAATAAATACCACCAGTTACTGTACAGTCGCACCCTCTTGCTCTGCAGTTTTTTGCTGAAGTTGGTTCTCATAAATCCCTCTAAAGTTCACAGGCTCCAACATAAATGGCATAAAACCACCATCTACCGTCAACTGGCTAACAATTTGACGGGTATATGGGAAAAGAATGGTCGGGCAATCAACCGCAAGTAAATTTGGAATATGCTCAGCAGGAATATTTTTCATAAAAAATACAGCCGCATGCTCCACTTCAATTTCAAATAATAAATCACCACTTTCTTGATCACGTGTTGTTGCTGCAACCTTTAAAGACACTTCCCAGTGATCATCATTCACTTGCCTATTGGATAATCCAAGGTTCATTTCAATCTTTGGTGCTGCGCCTGACTGATTAAAAATTTCTGGGGCATTGGGGTTTTCAAAGGAAATATCCTTCACATATACCCGCTGCAAACTAAAAATTGGCGACTCTTCGCCAACAGTCTCATTATTCGACATTCACTACTCCATCATTCATATCATTTGATTGGCGCATGTTATCAGAATAATTTTCCTTCACCATTTGTAATTGCAGGCAATAGGGCTTGTTTGAGTTCCTAGCCTCGCACGCCATGATTGTATCGAAGACCTCGGCTTATGATAAGGCCCACACAGAGCTCAAAACATGGCTTAAAACTACATTTAAGGTAACTATTCAGCACAACCATAAAATAGCTGTAGCTGTTCAGATTACCTCTAATTTTTCAGATAGCAAGGCGAAAAAGCGGAGTTTACTACTGTAAATGAGCACTTTTCAACGCCGCTATCGGGAAAATGAGAGATGAGCT
>JAUZQS010000121.1 GCA_030950875.1 Mariprofundaceae bacterium
TCCCGATTCTCCCACCACCAAAACAGAAGCTTGGCTCGGTGCAATCAGAGCGACCTGATCCAACAAACGTCGCGTATCAATATCTTGGGTAATAAACACGTCACTTCCTTGACGCTGTGTCTCTGCTTGACGACTTAGTTCCGCCTGATGGCCTGCTTTACGCACATAAATTTCCATTGCCTCATCAGGGCAAGGAAGCATGCGGTAGTCCATCACACCCAAGCCCATTAAATCTTCGGCGCGATTGGCATCACCTTGTGCCGCCAATACAACCACATTGGCTTGCGGTTGCTTCTCAAACAATTTACGAACCAGGGATAACACCGTTAAACCATCCCAAATCAATATAATCGCATCACACTCAGGCTTCCATTGCTCAATTTCGCCAGCTTGTGTATACGCTGTTACATGCGTATCTGGCAACATGCGCCCTAATTGCACCCGCATATCAGCTTCAATCAGCTCAGGAAAGTCCAATAGATAAATAGGTGCATTCACAGTCATGGATATTCCTTCAATAGTGTTTTGGCCTTTTTGTCTGCTATAGCAAGTGCTGCCAGTGAAGCATATATGCCCGCACTAGCATCTTGACTCTGCTGCTCTAACTTTTCTAAGGCTTGCTTGTATTTTCCTGTTTTCAACTGACATATGCTGTAATGGTACAACCATGCAGCATCACGTAATTTCTCATCAACCTGCACATATAAAGCTTCCGCTTTTTGATAGTCCTTAGCTTTAAATGCAGCATTTGCCTGCTCAATCAGAGCTTTTGCAGCATCGACACCTGGCAGCAAACTATATTCTCGCCAAGCCCGCGCTGCCATATGCCAATGTTTTAATTTCTCATCAATCCTTGCCCTTACTTGCCAATAAATAAGCCGCTCTTTTATGGTGATATCGTCCACCGATATACCCGTAATACTTTGTGATGCCGCCGTTGGTTTATTTTCTCGCAACTGCATTCGGGCCACCAACAACAGCATTTCAGGTCGATATAAGGTAAACTCGTGTCCATCTAACCAATCCAAAATACGCTCAACGCCTGTTTTATCACCACGATCCAACCACAAGCGCTCTCGCTCTAACATTACTTTTTGCCCCCAAACACTGCCATTGGCACGCTGATAAAGTTTACCAAGCAACACTTCGGACTGCTCATAAGCCATTAACATACGTAAAGCATGCGCCACACCCAACTGCAGTTTAGCAACATCCAAATCATCTCGACGGAAAACTGGAAACCGCTCCCAAACAGCAACCACCTCCACCCATTTCTTAGCATCCAAAAGCACCTGTAGCTTCTGTTCAAAGAAGGCCGTTCCTTCATGCAAGGCATCCGCTCGATAATCTTTTATTTCAGAGCGTGCAACACGAGAAAAATGTTCCAATGAAACCATATCAATTTGTTTTGGGCTATGTTTAGGGTCACTATGACTCAAACGTTTCCATAAACGAGCCAAATCCAATTCAGCCTCATTTTCAATAGATGATAATTGATTTTGATTAGCCAAACGTTTTAATGCGATTATTACAGGTTTCAGCGTGTGATAATCTTGGCTTTTTTGATGGGCAATCATCAGCTTTCGCATAAAAGCTTTCTTACCAACACTTTTTTCTGCTTGTTGCTCTGCCAAAACATCATATTCACGTTCAATTCGTTCCGAAGGTTTTACCTTATACAATAGCCATAAATCCGCTCGCAACAAACGCACCGATGCAACATAATCACCGCTTAGATAATCATTCAAAAAATTATCGGCTTGTTTTATTGCGTCTTTGTCTCGTTTGGCCATATGTAACACTTGAATATATGTAGACCAAAGGTGTGCATTTTTTTTCACAACCTCAGGGTAATGTTTAAAGGCGCTATCCAATTGCTTCAAAGCCACATCATAACGACCTTCAGCCACATCAACTATGGCAATCCATGCCTTGGCAAGTGATTCTTCCCGGCTATCCAACTTTGCAGCCAAGCCATATTGAATCAGGTTAGAACGCGCTTCATTCCATTTTTTTTGCTGTATATAAATACGTCCCATCAACATCGCAGCCTGTACTGCTTCATCATGCCCCGCATAATCAGAGCGTATTCCCCGCGCGTATGTCATAGCTTCTTCTTCATCACCATGTTTCCAATGTAGCCAAGCCAAGCGCCACTCTAACTCTGGGGCATTAATTTCATTAGGGAATTCTTTTTTTAAGGTTTTAAGTGCATTTACAGCAAGTGAAATATCATCATAATGCTGAGATTTAGCTCGCATTTCTTCCGCGTCAGCAATCAATGATAATAAGTCAAACCGCTCTTTATCTTTCAATGTTTCATTGCTAAGCAAGGCTTGAGACATACGAATTGCCTGCTCAGGACTGCCATTATTCAAGAATACACGAATCCCATCCGTCCGTTCACTCGCCATCAATATCTGAGGCAGAAAACAAACATAGCACAACATGAGAATAATATATTTAGCCGACATAATGCCAGCAACGCAAAATCCATGCCGAAAAAGCTCTTTGACTTGTAACTATTCAATGCTCCTACAAAATAGCCTGTAACCGTTCAGATTGTCTCTTATTTTCAGAGGTCAAGGCGAAAAGGCGGAACTTACGCCTGTAAGTGAGAACTTTTTTAACGCAGACGTCGGGAAAATCAGCGGTGAGTTGAATAGCTACAACACAAGCATGTGTTTTAGCGCCTAATTCAGGGTCATATCCTACGATCATCAAGCCTTTCATATCGCTGAGTTTTTAATAGCGACAGTGGTTTTCCACACTACTCAACTGGAGCAGCCAAGCCTTTCTTTTTAATTTTTTCCACCAGCGTTGTGCGATTCATCGACAAAAATTTGGCGGCTTGGTTTTTATTCCAATCACAGCGTTGTAGAGCTGAAAGAATTAAATGACTTTCAAACTCATCCACAATGCCTTTAAAGTCCAAGTTATCATGATCTTCAATGTCAATGCGAAAGCCTTGCATCGCACGCTGCCCTTCATTTAGCATGCGTGATGGCAAATCATCTAGCGTTACCTTGCCTTCGCGTTTTAATGTTGCAATCCGCTCAATAAGGTTTTGTAACTCACGCACATTTCCGGGCCATTTGTAATGCAAAAATGCTTTTTTCGCCGTCTCATCAAAGCCATGAATAGATGTCTTCTTTTTAGCATTGAATATTGTCATAAAGTGTTCTGCCAATAATAGCGAATCTTCACCACGTTCACGCAATGCAGGCAATTGCAATGGAATCACATTCAAGCGGTAAAACAAATCTTCACGAAAACGCCCCGCCTCAATTTCCTGCTCCAAATCCCTGTGTGTTGCTGCAACCACACGCACATCAATATGGATACTCTGGTGGCTACCAACAGGCTCAAAACAACGTTCCTGCAAAACACGCAATAATTTCACCTGTAATTTAGCACTCATATCACCAATTTCATCGAGAAATATAGTCCCGCCATTGGCAACCTCAAAACGACCTGCTCGCGCCCGAACTGCACCTGTAAAAGCACCTTTCACATGTCCAAAAAGCTCTGATTCCAACAATTCTTCAGGAATTGCTCCACAGTTAATCGATACAAATGGTTTCCCCGCACGATTTCCTGACCCGTGCAATAAATTCGCCAACACTTCTTTTCCTGTACCAGACTCGCCTGTAATTAATACAGTACTATCCGAATCCCCTAATAGCTTTGCCGTTTCTCGAATCTTACAAATTGATGCACTCTGACCCATTAATAATTCAGAACTACGATCTGCTGCCACCCTTTTTTTCAGCGTCTGATGCTCTTGCTTAAACTGCCGTTTTTTCATCAATTCTTCGATACGCAGGAGAAGTTCCCCTAAATCAAACGGCTTTTTAAGAAAGTCATCGGCCCCTAGTCGAACAGCCTCAACAGCAGTATTCACTTCAGAATAGCCTGTCATCAAGATAATCCCCATATCAGGATCAGCAGCATGAAACTCTTTCAATAAGTCAATACCACTACCATCTGGCAAGCGAATATCAAGCACAGCAACATCATACTTGCCTAGGCTCATAGCTTCACGCGCACGCATTGCATTCGCTGCTGTTGTTACATGATAGTTTGCATCCTCCAGTGTTTCCTGAAGCATCATGCGAAGATCTTCTTCATCATCTACCAACAGCATATAAGCAGTCTGTTTCACGTTACTAATCTCCCCCATTCGCAGCTGTTTCAAGCACAACCCAACATCTCACAGAAAACAAAGCCATTCTAGTTGTTTCTATATAAAAGTCAAAATTATGACGCTATAGGCCTTCATGTTTATTTATAAGCTCCGAAAATATTCAATACTGCGTCAAAAAAACAATCGTTTACACAAGTTTTCATAGACACAAAGCCATTAAACCATCTTCTCTAGCATCAAGCTGTTTCTACGACTAAACTAGGCATCACCCACGTGTCACAAAGGAGGATGCCATAGCCATGCTTAAAACGCAGATCAAACAAATCATCGATATGGATGTGGCTGATATTGCGAGCCTACCCGCTTTAAAAAGACATTTCGCAAGCCTTTTGCGTTTTACATCGCGAATCGCCCATCGTTTCATCAGAGATAAATGTATCCAACGCGCCTCCGCCTTGGGTTACGCCTCGCTCTTGGCAATCGTTCCCTTGGTTGTACTCGGCTTTTCTGTATTCACGAGTTTTCAAGCTTTTGACACTATTTCCAGCCATGTTCGCGATGGACTTTTAGAGTACCTTATCCCTACCAGCCAAAAGGTCGTGCAAAACTACCTTGGCAATGTCACTGACAAGGCTGGTGCGCTGTCTATTTTTGGTATTATTGGTTTACTGATTACGGCAACGGCCCTACTCAACACGATGGAGGAAGCCTTTAATGATATTTGGCGCATCTCTAGAAAACGCCCGTTATTCTCCAAGTTCATTACTTTTTGGTCCTTACTTACACTATCGCCTATTTTAATCGGCGCATCCATTAGCATCACATCTTATTTTGCAGCTTTACCTATGATTCAGGGTGTTGCGGAAGGCGCTTCTGCTATCCAACATATACCATTTCTCATTCCTTGGCTTATTTCTTCCAGTGCCATGACGGCTTTATATATGGCTCTTCCCAATACGCATGTACCCATGCGCCATGCACTTATTGGAGGTATGACAGCAGGTGTATTATTTGAATTGGCCAAGCTTGGCTTTACATTTTATGTCACAGAACTTGCTAATTATGAGAAGATTTATGGCGCACTTGGCACACTGCCCGTCTTTCTTGTTTGGTTATATCTTGTTTGGGTACTGGTGCTAATCGGTGCCGAGGTTGCATTTTGTCTACAGCATCCCGAGCAATCTCAACGTCATGACAAATCGCTTATTCGTTCGGGCATTCGCAATTTTTTCATTCACTTAATACTGATCCGCGCCGCACAGGCCATTCAAAGAGGATGCAACTTACATTTAAGCGAACTTATTGAAGAAACAGATATTCCAGATAATATTTTACAAGAATGGCTGGATAACTTGTGTACTAAAGGCTTGCTAAAACAAGTTGTTACAGATGATCCGCGCGGAGCATGGGTGCTTGGGCAAGACGCCAACTCTCTCACGCTCCAACATATTCATGATGTTTTGCAACCTGAAGTCATGGAAGTGCCAAAGACATGGCAAGATCATCCATTAGGAAGTACATTGAGCGGATTATACTTTCGCATGCAGCGTGAACACGAGGTTTATCTATCAAATGTAAACATCCAGAGTTTGCTCGATAAAGAACAGAAACCCACATAAACAAGGCTTACTAAGGAATACCTCATGACCACAGCTCAACTGATTATTTCGGCCTCCGAACACGATGCTGATATGCTTTATATCTCACGTATGTTTGTCCCCGATGCGTTTATTGCCATCGGCATGAAAAACAACATAGAAGACCAAGAAGCCAGTGTCTGGCATGGATTATTTTCGCCCTTAGAAGTGGATCGTGCAAAAAAACAATCAGGGTTCCAGCACATTCATATCGATAGCACTTGGCGAGAAAAAGCCGACACATTGGGTTTCTCACCAGGCCTTGCCAGTACCGCAGCAGCTTTTCTAAAAGAGCACCATGTCAAAAAACTTACAGTTCCAGGTCAGTTCCCTTTGATGTATGCGGAACAGTTGCGAGACTTAGGCTTTGAAGTTATCGCCCAACAAGGCTCTTTATTCCCTCAACGAGCCGTGAAAAGTGATGCTGAAATAAAACAATTGGCACGCGCAGAACGCCTAACCAAGCGCTCCATGATGCAGGCTGAAAATTTTCTGGCCGCTTGCAGCATTGGCAATGATAATATTTTACGTCATCCAGACGATGCCAA
>JAUZQS010000122.1 GCA_030950875.1 Mariprofundaceae bacterium
GATGCTAAGGCCGAATGGTAACTACTCAGCACCCCACCCAAAAATGACTGTAACTGCTCAGGTCGCCCCTGATTTGTTCGAGTTCAAGAAAAAAATACGTAGTGTGCTCCTGCACTTGAGTATTTTTGACGCAGAAATCGGGCAAATCAGGGGATGACCTGAGTAGTTACGCCGAATGAATAGTTGATTGCTGCATGGATGGTTGAATCGGCGAGGCCAACGGGGATGTTGCAACTGGGTGAAGTTTGGCATTTTGTTGCAACGTTGTCCGCTATCAATACCACTATCGGGAACATGAAGAGTGATATGAGCAGTTACCCTTGATGAATAGCATGATCGACTTCCTTACTCAACGCGACAACAGTAAACGGCTTGGTCAATACAGCGCAGTCCTTGAGATCGGTCAGTTCGTCACCAAGTACTTGTGAGCGGTCATAGCCGGTCATAAAAATGACCGGAATGGATGGAGCCATGGCTCGAATACGTTTGGTCGCATCAATACCACCCATTTTCGGCATCACCACATCCATCAGTACCAGTTTAATCATGTTTTGATGTTTCCTAAATTGTTCAATCGCCTGCAAACCATCTCCAGCTTCAACTACCTGATAACCAATCGATTCCAGAACCGAACAGTTTGTTTCGCGCAGAACGGTCTCGTCATCAACAAGTAACACACATTGTCCTTTGCCTTCCAGTATGGAAGATGTCTGATTGGATGTATCATCTTCTGCATCCACAGCTATACCATTTTCTATCAGTGGCAGATAAATCATGAAAGCAGTGCCTTGGTCTGCATGGGTTTCCACATCAATGAATCCGTTATGGGATGCGATTGTACCATCAATCATGGCCAGTCCCAGTCCGGTTCCCTTGCCTGTTTCCTTTGTTGTAAAGAAAGGCTCGAATATTTTTTTAAGATTCTGCTCAGAGATGCCAGGGCCATTATCGGCCACACACAGGCGGGCAAAGCTGGCATTTACGGCGGATGGGTGCTTGTCCTGGAAGTCCTTGTCGGTTGAAAATGCATCTGCAGAAACGCTAATCACGGGTGTTGGATGGTCGTGCAGGGCATCGCGGGCATTATTCACCAGATTCATCACAACCTGTTGCAACTGTGAATAATCGCCATTGATAATTAGCTTGCCATGGTCGCAATCGATATTCACTTGTACGCGCTCGGTGGCCGCCATGCGAAGCATGTTGGCCGAGTCGTCCAATAGCTCGGCCAAATCGATATATTTTTTCTGTACCACGCCCTTGCGGGCAAAAGCCAGCAAATGCTGCACTATTTTTCCGGCCTGATGGGTCTCTGTTTCAATACGGTTGAGATATTTATTATCTGGCGCATTTAATTTTTGCTTGGCCATATACGTAGAACCAGAAATAGAGGCGAGCATGTTATTGAAATCATGCGCTATGCCGCCGACCAGCGTGCCGATTGCCTCCATCTTTTGCGCCTGTCGGAACTGGATCTCTATGGATTCTTGTTCTCGCATGTCACGAATGTCACTGGTGACGAGCTGCTGTCCGTCGATTGTAACCGGATTCAGGCTGATGCTGACGGGAATTTCACTGCCATTCTTCAGTAATGCCTGCAAACGCCGACCCTTATTGATGGGGCGAGCCTGGGGGTTCTTAAAAAATTGTTTGACCAGATCGGGATGTTTGTTCACAAAGGGTTTTGCAATCAGCAACTCAATGGATTTACCTATCATCTCTTCGGCGGCATAACCGAACAGCGTGATTGCTTGGGTGTTGACAATCTGAATGATGCGTTCCTGATTGATAATAATCACTGCGTCAGGCGAAGCATTTAAAAGTTCGCGATATTTGTTCTCGTTTTGTTTGATGCAATCAATATGACGCTGCGTATCAAGTTGTGTTTTTTTCTGTAGTCGAATAATAAATACAAACACGGATATTGTGACAAGCAGTACCATCAACAATAAAAGTTTGAGCGAGAGCAGCGACTGTTCGCCACTTTGTTGCGCTGCCGCATAAAAGGCGATTCCTTTTTTCGATGCGTAGGCGGCAAAGTCTTCCATCATCCGGTTTAAAAAATCGACACGGATGGCACCTTTACCCTTGGTGATGCGCAGTGCTTCAGAATTACGCCCCTCTTGAGTGAGTGCGATGACCTTTGTACGAATAATTTTCCAATCAACAAAGGCCTTGCGTGCTGCGGAAATTCTAGATTTATCCCCCAAAAAACGATCCAGAACGATATCAAACTGTTGCAGCGCCTGCTGCTCTTGCCTGTTGATGTTTTTCACCAGCAGTTTTGCATGTTGGTCGAATGGGGCAGAGGTAATATCTTTCATGCTTCGGTGAATGGATATAATATGAATCTCGATATCGCGAACTGCGTTGCTTACGGTGTAGGGGTGCAGATATAATTGTGTTGTATTGCGCTGCAATTGTTGAACCTTGTTGATGCCATAGGTTCCGGCAAAAAGCATGAACACAATCATGGCTACAAAGGCCAGTATGATTTTTTTAGTAAAAATATCCATGCAAATCCCCCACCCAAATTTAATGCATTGGCAAACGTAACTACTCAGAACGCCCCTGATTTGTTCAAGTTCAAGGAGAAAATGCGTAGTGTGCTCCTGCACTTGAGTATTTTTGACGCAGAAATCGGACAAATCAGGGGATGGGCTGAGTAGTTACGAAAAAACCTTAGTTTTAGAATTATCCTAGGCACTTGCATCAAACCATAACCTACTTGAACACGGTAAGCCAATAGCTACATCAGTTGGCCAGTTAAAAGACCCCGTTGTATTTTTAGTGGCAAGTTCATAATTAGGAATCATACGGTGATATACAGATTGGGATGCTGCATAGCGAGTGCTTAGGCGTTAGTCTTTCGGCATGGCTAAGATATTATTTCATTTCGGTGAGCTTTCGTTAAAAGGCAAAAACCGATCCACATTTGAGCGTCGGATGGCGCAGAATATTAAACGGGTACTCAAACCCGTATTAAAACCGAATGGTTTTTACCGTGAGCATGGGCGAATGACTGCCGATGTGGAGGTGATCAGCGATGAATTGTTGGACTTGTTGGGACTGTTGCCGGGTATTCGTAATTTCTCACTGGTGCATGAGTGCGAGCCGGAATTGGCTGCGATTCAGGTGGCGGCCAAAGCTGCTGTGTTGGAAGACTTTGGTGCGGAGGTGGCTGGCAAGCCCTTTCGGGTCAGTGGGAGGCGTAGCAATAAATCTTTTCCGCTTACATCGCCAGAATTAAATTTTGAGGTGGGTGGATACCTCAAAACAACATTGAATCTGGCTGTGAATTTGGATCATCCTGAAATCGATGTGCGGGTCGAAGTGGGCGCTAAATTGGTGTATATTTATACACGTAAGATAGAAGGCATCGGTGGCTTACCGGTTGGTACATCAGGGCGTGGTGTGGTGTTGTTTTCCGGTGGTATTGATTCTCCGGTGGCAGCATTCAGCATGATGAAACGTGGCATGGAAGTAGTGCTGGTGCATTTGTACAATAGCACGATCAACCGTGATTTTTCCAAGATCAAAGATTTGGCGGCGCAGCTTTCACGTTATCAGGGGCGTGTGCAGCTTTATATGATTGATTTGGAAGAATTTCAGAGGCATGCTATTGCCCATGTGCCAGCAGAATATCGTATGATAATCTATAAACGTCAGATGATTCGTTCGGCGGCTCTGATTGCCCGCCAGGAGCACTGCCAGGCTTTGGTGACCGGTGACTCCTTGGGGCAGGTAGCGAGTCAAACCCTAGCCAATATTCATGCTATTTATGATGCATCGGATTTACCCTTGTTGCCACCATTGATCGGTGCGGATAAAGAAGAAATTATTGCACTTGGTCGTCGTATTGGCACTTATGATATTTCGATTGAAGAGTATTGTGATATTTGTTCGTTTTTGATTGCCAAACATCCAGAAACTGCCGCCAAACGGGAGAAGGTGGCAGCTTTTGAACGTTTGTTGCCTTTGGATGGTTTGGATTATCCAACCCATACCGTACTTTTCCATTCTGGGCATGAAATCACCAAACAAGCATCATAGCCAAGATCCAACATTGATCTGCTTCTTGGGATGATAGAGCTGTGATGAAACGCAGGTTTGGTTTGTTCTTGTTTTGGTTTTCATGGTTATTATGGGGGTTGGTGTTGTTTGTTCCCTTTGTGGTGGATGCCGATTTAGAAACGATTGCTATGCTGACAACATTATTGATTGCGATTTCAGAAGGGTGTTTCTGGCTGAGTTTGCTATTGCTTGGAAAGTCGTTTTATCTGGCTGTTAAATCACGTGTTTTACAGTTTTGGAGACAGTGCTTTGGGTAATTTCGTTTCTTTCTTCGTAACTACTTAGTACCCCACAAAAAAATAACTGTAACTGCTCAGAGCGCCGCTGATTTGTTCGAGTTCAAGGGGAAAATGCGTAGCTTGCTCCTGCACTCGAGTACTATGACGCAGAAATCGGGCAAATCAGGGGTGATCTGAATACTTACTTATTTTGTAACTATTCAGCATACCAATAAGGTGCTCTGCTAAACCATGAAACCGTCATTCCCAAGTGCCTGTATTGGGAATCCAGATACGCCGGTAACTGGATCCTCGATACAGGCCTTCGAGGATGACGGAAGAGTGCTTTCCTAGCACACCAAGCTAACCTATGTATTTCAATTTTTTACGCCAACATAATCCTTTATTAAACAGAATTTTTTCAATTCCATATCAGTTAATCCTGTAGTTAATTTTATAGTTTCTATATCCACTTTTGCCTTAAATAGTTTGGTTGCGATATTTATTTTTTCTTGTTTAGCACCCTCAATCTTACCCTCAATCTTACCTATAACATAGGTAGATTCATAAGGATTTGATCACGGGCTACTCGCATGATTTTGGAAAATATGCGGGCAAGGTCAACGCCCAACATATTGAAAAAGTATTTCACACCATACCCCAGCAATTATCTCATTATATTGATGATTCAGTCAAACGCTTCCGTTTTGGTCACGTCATCGAGAAAAAGAAGGGGTATTTGGATTTATATGGCCCCATTGAATGGCTTGAAAAAAGCAAATTGATTAGCAAGTGCTATCCCATCAACAGCCAGCCTAAATCACCACTTGCAGCATACAAAAAAGAAAACCAATTCAAGCTTTTTTTCTTTGATATTGGTTTACTTGGCCACATGTTGGGCTTGAGCTATGCCGAGCATAAAGTGCAACAATTTTCATACAAAGGCTACCTTGCAGAAAACTTTGTACAAAATGAACTGCGCTGCCAAGCTTACTATCCAAGCTATGCTTGGGCATGCAAGGAAGCTGAAATCGAATTCTTATATAAAAATGACCATGGCGACATCATTCCGATTGAAGTAAAAAGCGGGAAGCGCACACAAGCCAAAAGTTTAAAGTCATATATCCAGCAATACAGCCCAACAAAAACACTCAAACTGGTTGGCACAGCAGGCGGCACTCAAGATTCAACGCATTTGGTATGGCCAATCTATTATGCTTGCATGGTTTCAACACACATATAAGCAGACAAAAGAGGAGAAAATACTGGCTGCCATAATCCACAATTAACCGCAGTGGATAGAGGTAAAAAAATGTTAGAGTAAACAGTATCTTAATCATACTGTGGGAAATTCATGAAAGAACCCTCCCAATTGATCTTGGGGAGGTGTTTTTCATTGATTTAATTATTGCAAACTTTTGCTACTTGTTCTTGACAAAACCCATAGCCCATCTGAGAAAGTCCAGATGGACTACAGAAGTCAAAATGAGATTTATACCCACTTGTACATTGAAAGTCCCCAGTTTGATAATTTATATAAGCTACTCCAGCATACGCTGTCATAGCAAAAGAAATGCAAACCATTAATGTTAATAATACTTTTTTCATAATTTCCCCCATTAGTCTTGTCTGTAAAATATCCATCTCATACACAAACGGCATGGTAATTGCGGGGGGGGTAAGACAAGCTTTTAAGCTGAGTCAGTATTTTACACCACCCCAAACTTTCATGGCAACCACTGCCTTACATCCATAGACAAAAACATCTCGACATCAAGCCCATCACCGCCTACCAGCAACACTTTATCTGGGTGAAAGGCTTTCACAAAGGCATCCATGCCAGGCAATGCTGTTTGCCGTTTATGGCTCTTTACTTCCATTGCCAGTAAACGTCCCTGATAGCGCACTACAAAATCCACTTCACGGCTTCGTTCTCG
>JAUZQS010000123.1 GCA_030950875.1 Mariprofundaceae bacterium
CAACAATACAGGCACTTCACATGACAATAAATCATTCACAGCAACAATCACAGCCTTTTCATTCGACAACAAGGCCTTATCTAAAGCCGACAGCCACGCATCCAACTCCAGCATACCTTGCCGCTTTAAGCGATAACGCAAGCAACGAACATCTGTCTCTAAATTCATACCGTGACAGCTATTAAGATTTTCGATTGAGCAACGTTCGTTTGATATGATTAATCGCCGCAGTCGGATTCAGACCCTTCGGACAAGCTTCCATGCAGTTCATGATTTGATGGCATCGATAAAGCTTAAAAGCATCCTCCAGTTGGTCCAAACGCTCTCCCGTTGCTTCATCACGCGAATCTTTAATCCAGCGATCTGCTTGTAATAATACTGCTGGACCCATAAAACGGTCGCCATTCCACCACCAAGATGGGCATGATGTCGTACAACAACCACACATAATACATTCATACGAGCCATCAAGCTCGGCTCGTTCATCGGGTGTTTGCAATCGCTCATGTTCAGGTGTTGGCTGCTTCGATTGCAACCACGGCTTAATTTGGCGGTATTGATCGAAAAAATGTGTGGTATCCACCACCAAATCACGAATCACTTCCATACTTGGCAGTGGTCGCACCTTAATAGGCTGTTTCAAGCCTTCAATAGCGGTAATACAAGCCAGTCCATTAACCCCATTAATGTTCATCCCATCCGATCCACACACACCTTCACCACATGAACGACGGTAGGTTAATGTGCCATCTAAATGCCATTTAATATAATTAAGTACATCAAGCAGTTTCATACCCATCTTTTCTAATGGCACTTCAAACGCTTGCATATAAGGCTCTGCATCTTTTTCTGGATCGTAACGGTAAATTTCTATTTGAAGCATTTTACTCATATCAATACACCCGCTTCTTCGGAGGAAAAGACTCCACCGTCATTGGCAAGGTGCGTACAGGTTTATAATCCAACGAAACCTTATCATGCAAAATCGAGCCTAGTGTGTGTTTCATCCAAACATCATCATCACGTTCTGGATAATCATCTCGCGCATGTGCCCCACGAGATTCTTTGCGTGCCAATGCACCTGCTGCTGTCACCCTTGCCAAAGCCATTAAGTTTTCCAATTCCATCGCTTCAATCAATTCAGTATTAAACACCTTACTTTTATCTTCAATCACCAAGGATGACATGTGCTCTGCCAACGCTTCAAGCTTTTCCACACCTTCGAACATCACTTCATGCGTGCGATAAACACTGAAATAAGTCTGCATGATATTCTGCATTTCTTCACGCAAGTTGGCTATTTTCTCACAATCATCACTTTCACGATGCTCATCCAACCAACGGTTTACCCGCGCTACGCCGTCTTGCCAGCAATCTTCATCCAACTTGGGGTGGTAACGATGCTCTTTTAAGCGTTTCATTACTTGGTTCCCGCAAGCTCTACCAAACACAATAATTTCAAGCAGTGAATTGCCACCCAAACGATTCGCGCCATGCACGGATACACACGCACCTTCACCTACCGCATACAAGCCGGGCATAACCACATCATGATCTCCATTCTTGTTATAAACCACTTCAGCAAAGCGATTGGTTGGTACACCACCCATGGTGTAATGCGCAGTAGGCTGCACTGGAATGGGTTCTTTGGTGCAATCTACCCCTGAAAAACGCAAAGCTAATTCATGAATATTGGGCAATCGCTCTAAAATAACATCCGAACCCAAATGATCGAGCTTCAACAATGCGTAATCTTTATTCGGACCACAACCTCGCCCTTCTTTTATTTCAATCGCAATAGCGCGGGATACCACATCTCGGCATGCCAAATCTTTAGCCGTTGGCGCATAACGTTCCATAAAACGTTCACCTTCAGAATTAATCAGATAGCCACCTTCACCACGTACAGCTTCAGTAATCAAAGGTCCAACATGGGCAATGCCTGTTGGGTGAAATTGAAAAAACTCCATATCTTCAACAGGCAAGCCTGCGTCCAAGGTCAATGCGCCGCCGTCACCTGTACAAATATGGGCATTGGTGGTTGTTTGAAAAATACGTCCCGCACCACCCGTTGCCAAAACAACCGCTTTCGCCTGAAATAAATGATATGCTCCTTTGCCAATATCCCACGCCATCACGCCCTGACAACCACCATCATCCGTGATTAAATCAAGCGCAAAAAACTCCTCATAAAAATGTGTGCCGGCCTTTAAATTCTGCTGATACATGGTATGCAAAATAGCATGCCCCGTACGATCAGCTGCGGCACATGTACGCGAGGCTTGTCCCCCTTCGCCAAATTCGCGTGATTGGCCACCAAAAGGTCGTTGATAAATCTTGCCATTATCCAAACGTGAAAAGGGTACGCCTTGATGCTCTAATTCTCGTACCAACTGTGGTGCCGCACGACACATATATTCAATCGCATCCTGATCACCCAAATAATCCGAGCCCTTGATTGTATCATACATATGCCAATGCCAGTGATCAGAAGAAACATTGCCCAACGCGGCATTCATACCACCTTGTGCTGCGACAGTATGTGAGCGTGTCGGTAGCACTTTAGAAACAACTGCCACACGGTAGCCTTTCTCTGCCAATTGCAATGCACAGCGCAAACCTGCACCGCCCGCCCCAATAATCACTACATCATGAAAATGATGTTCAACTGCATCTGTGGATAAATAAGCCATCCTTAGCCTCCCCACGCCCAAATCAATGCTAACCACCACATCCCAAACAAGCTCATCATCACCAACATCAAGGCAATCAATACAACACGCAAGCCTGTATGCACATAATCCTCAATCATCACTTTCAAACCCATATAAGCATGCACAATCAAAGCCACAATCAATAAGGTATGCAACAATCGCGAAACAAATGAATCCAACCAATCCAATAGGCCAAACTGATCCAAAGCCCCTATATAAACACTCCACAATAATATAAATACACCTGGCAACAACACCGCAAGCACAACCGCACTCAAACGTTGCCAGTACCAATCCTTAAAGCCTGAATGTGCCGATCCTAAGTCATGTGTTTTCTTCACCATAACACTACCCCTAAAGCCACGCCGAAAAGCATTGCAATAGCCATCACCAGCCAAGCAGAGGAGCGCATCATCATCCGAGATTCGCCCCAGCCAGCATCCAAGCAAAGAAAACGAATGCCATTACAAAAATGATAAATAAGCGCCAGCGAAGCCACCCACAAACTTAATCGTCCTAAAGGGCTGTGTAACATGGCTACAGTCGCATCAAAATCTTGCGGAGAGCCTGTCATTCCATGCAGTATCCAAAGGTAACATGGCACAGAAAGCACCAGTACAATACCACTACCTCGATGGGCAATGCTGGCAATCATACCTGGCAGCCAACGGTAAATAGACAACCTAGGTGATAAAGGAGCATGTTTTGTAGCCATTCTTGAACCCGCCCTATTGATTAATATTCACACATTGGACAGCTATCGCACAAAAAACTTACAAGCAGCAGTTGACCCATGACATATCGTAGACTTTTTTTCATACCTTGTACAAATTAACTGTGTACCCATGATGGTAGCGCTAAGCTTAGCTGGCGCAACTCTCGCCTTCTTTTACGGTAATCAGGCTCAAACCGCTCAACATATTGCCAGAACACTGTCGAATGGTTCATATGTTCCAAATGCGACAACTCATGCACCAAGACATAACGCATTACTTCTGAGGGTAATAATAATAATTTGGCATTCAGGCTAATATTACCCAACATCGAGCAACTCCCCCAACGTGATTTTTGCAAACGAATGGATACGGCTCGATAATCAACACCCATCTCCGAAGCGATATTTTTCAATAAGTCTGGCAAATATTCTTTGGCACGCATCTTCAACCAGTCTCTTAACAAGGCAGACACACATGTTTGATCATTGCAAATGGATAATTGCGCCAACGCTTTATTCCAAATCATGGGCTTTTTCTGACTTGCGACATAAGTCACTTGGATCTGCTTATCAATTGCTAGCAATGCAATGCTTGTAGGTGGCATCGTACTCATAATAGGTGCTTGTTTCTGCATACGCGCCAGTGTTCGCTTAATCCAGTTTTGTTGCTGTTGTACAAGCTTATCGGCCTCTCTCACGGGCATTCCCAAAGGCAACACCACTTCAATCTGGCGGCTAGGCTTAATCGTAATACGCGCATGCTTGGCTCTAGATGAAATACGCAATTGATAACAGGGCTTGGTCACGCGAATATTATGGTTTGAGATAGCGTGCCATGATAGGCAAAGACAACACTCTCGGCATCAACTTTTGCAAACACCATAAGGCTTTATGCCGCCACCCTGGCACACAGTAACCACCACCTTGAGACAAGCTCTGCATTGCCGCCTCAACCACAACCTTCGGAGAAGTGCTAAATAGCCCACCCTTTCCTTTCGGTGCTCCTGAAATGTCACGGAATCCTGTCGGCGATGGTCCTGGAGCCAATGTCACAACTGTCACAAGCCCTTGCATTTCTGCACGCAATGCTTCGCTCCAAAACGTCAAGCCAGCCTTGCCTGCAGCATAGGTACTCATATAAGGCAAGGGTGTTTCGCCTGCCAGTGATGATACGTTCACGATAAAACCATGTTGACGCTTTAAACGGGGCAATAAAGCATGTGCTAACATCACAGGTGCGATCAAATCGACTCTCAATACATCCAGTTGCGGCACACTTTCACACATTTCAAAAGCACCCCAAACACCAAAACCTGCGTTATTCACAATCCCCACCAAATCATCTTTCAACATGATTTTTTCAATTAAAGCATCAACATCTTTGCGTGCAGAAAGACCTCCCAACAGCATGCGATGCGATTGTGGTCGTTTTAGGCTATCCAATGTCATTTGCAGACGTGCCTTGTCACGTCCATGCAATAATAAAGCATAGCCTTGCTCTTCAAAGGCTTGGGCAAACAACATCCCAAATCCACCCGAGGCTCCTGTGATCAATACAGTTCCTTTCATCCCACTTGCCTAATCGCAATCATACGGCGTTGTCGCTGCTCAAAAGCCACAACCTCATGAACCCCACACGATTGCAATATATCCAAGCATGCATCCATGCCATACCCTACCTCAACGGGTGCATGCGCATCTGAGCCAAAACAAAAAGCAATGCCCATCGCCGCTGCCTTTTTAACAATTCGCGTATGCGGATAAATTTCACCGACAGGTTTACGCAATCCCGCTGAACTAATTTCCAACACAGTATTGGAGGCCTGCACAGCTTCCAACATAAGTGACTCGGCGTGATCCACACGTTTACTGTTTTTTGGCGCACGTTGACCAAATTTTTTAATCAAATCAGGGTGCCCAATGATATCAAACATACCCGTTGCTGCAGAACGAGCCACCAAATCAAAATAGTCACAATAGGCATCTTCAACATTAACATGCTGCCAATGCTTTTCTTCATCAGGGTTATCAAATGCCCAATCACCAATATAATGCACGGAACCCATGACATAATCCCATGCATAACCATCAATCATGGCTTGTACAGCTTCTTCAGTACCTGGGTGAAAATCGGCCTCAAGACCTACACGCACAGATAACTTTGAAACAAGTTCATCTCGAACACCTTCCACTTCCATCAAATAATCAGGCAATTCTTCGGCAGCCATACGCCATGCTGCATCAAATCCATCAGGCATCGGCGAATGATCAGACATGCCAATTTCTTTCAATCCTAGCCGAATCGCCATATCAGCATACTCTCGCACCTCTCCCACGGCATGATTACAACGCGGCGTGTGCATATGATAGTCTGGAATTGGTTGATATTTCATAGCCTAAGTCTAACACGTAAGAAACAAAAACGGGAAGCATGAAATTGATATTTGACAGATGAATTTGCCACACCATAATCCGCGCCGTCCAGCAGCGGTAACGTCATCTGGGTATGAGTTGAATTTATCAACTCCTTTTTATGTTGTATGCGCCTATAGCTCAGTTGGTAGAGTAGCGGACTTTTAATCCGTGGGCCCCTGGTTCGAGTCCAGGTGGGCGCACCATTTTTAATATGTTGACGCGGTTATATATGTTTATATGATTCGCCGCGTTCAACCTAGGTCCCCATCGTCTAGTCGGCCTAGGACACTGCCCTTTCACGGCGGCAACAGGGGTTCGAATCCCCTTGGGGACGCCAAATTTATGGCTTAAATATTAAGGAGTTACACGAAAGTGTGGCTCCTTTTTTTATGTGCTGAAATAGCACGTGCAACCAATGTGCAACCAGACTTGTTTCTTTAAAACTGGTTGCAGTCTAACGCCGAACACTTCCCTTGCATCAGCCATACTTTTTCTTTTTTTATCATTCAGTGGGCTTTATCAATACCTTTTTTTTGAGCTGACATCTGATTTAAAAAAAAATACAAGGTAATCTAAATAAACTTCTCACCCAATTATCGCTTTATACCAATAGCCGTTTAAAAAAATACTCAAAATATTCATCAATATCATTTAATCAACATTGTAATTGCTATACAAATCATTTGTTCAAATACTTTTATGATGACT
>JAUZQS010000124.1 GCA_030950875.1 Mariprofundaceae bacterium
CATGCGTACGCTCCGTTTTTTCGCCTTGATATCGGGCAAATCAGCTGCAATCTGAACAGTTACAAAACGCCCAACTTAGCTCTAAAAAACGTCATTCCCAAGCGCTTGTATTGGGAATCTATGATGAAAATCGTGATTATCTCCTGGGGCATGACCCATTAAATGGGTATATCGGATAAAAATAATAGTGAGCTGAATAGTTACAGAATATCTAACATGTGAGGCACTTGCAAAAGACTAGATAGTTATATGAAGTTGTGTGCCAATGGCCTGCAATATATTCAACGTTGCGCGCATATTATAAGACAGGTAATCATAATGTTGATTGATTATTGGGTTGCGAGTGGGGGAGACTGTTTTGATGGGCGTAACATCAATAATGGGGTTGCTTTTTAAATTGGCGCTGCTTGTTGTAAGGTCTTGTTTTGGGGCATTAGCAAGCGCTTCCTGCCGTAGTGGTAGGGTTTCTGTCCTTTGTTGGGACTCGTATTTCAGGCCTAGCGCCAACGTTACATTCATATAATGTCGGTTATCACCTCATGTCGAGAGTATCTTATTGCGATGTATATATCCCGTATTATTCACAAACACTGCAATACAAAAAACAGATAAACGTGTATCACGACAATATGTTAAGCCAGAGACAACTCAAAAAAGAAGCTTAAAAGGTAGCAATAAGGATTCTTAAAAAACTGTATTGACAGATTGGGGGTGGTGTAGATTTAACTATGGGATATAGTATTCAAGTATGAATACCGCATTAAGGTTATCGTCATCTCCATACCTCCCCCACGAGTGCTTGCATCGGAAGTTTTTTGTTTCAAATAGTAGGTGTCCGATCAAAGATTTCGGGCATAATGGTAAGTTCATTTTTAAATCATTATATCTGCTCTTTCTTCAATATGCTTGATCCAAAAGATTGGTCAGAGCTTCGTAAGCAAGGTCATCACATGCTGGATGATATGTTTGATTATTTACAAAATATTCAAAGCAAACCCGTTTGGCAACAAGCTCCAAGCCATGTGCAAGCTTCATTTCAAGATGATTTATCCGAGCACGGTCAACCCCTTTCGCAATTACACGAACAGTTCATGCACGATATTTTACCTTACAGCGTCGGCAATACGCACCCAGGGTTTATGGGCTGGGTACATGGCGGAGGCACACCTGTTGGCATGTTAGCAGAGATGTTGGCAGCAGGGCTCAATGCCAATTTAGGTGGTCGCAATCAAATCCCCATTGATGTTGAGTGGCAAGTGATTGGCTGGATGCGCGATTTATTTGGTTTTCCTGATGGTAGCAGTGGTATTCTCACCACTGGCACATCCTCAGCCACCATCATTGCCCTCACAACCGCTCGCCATGCCATCGCAACAACATCAAAGCCCTTGGCTGTTTATGCCTCCATTGAAGCGCATGGTTGCATCACACGGGCACTCAAAATCATGGGTATGGACATCAATATGTTACGCAAAATACCCACGAATGATGAATATCAAATGGATATAATATCGCTTCAACAACATATCCAAAATGATCAACAACATAGCATTCAACCTTGGCTCATTATTGGTACAGCAGGCAGTGTCAATACGGGATCCATCGATGATTTGTCTGCCTTGGCTGAGATTGCCAAAAAAGTAGGTGCATGGCTGCATATTGATGGCGCATTGGGTGCGCTTGCCATGCTTTCAGCTTCTATTGCACCACGTTTACAAGGTATCCAACATGCTGATTCTTTGGCGATGGATTTTCATAAGTGGGGGCAAGTGCCGTACGATGCTGGATTAGCTTTAATACGCGATGGTGAAAATCACCGTCAATGTTTTTCTACGGGGGATACTTATTTACAACGAGAATCGAAAGGTTTAGCTGCCCATTCTCCTTGGCCTTGTGATTATGGCATGGATTTATCCCGTGGTTTTCGTGCACTAAAGATTTGGTTTACCTTCCAACACTTTGGCAAAAAACGTTTGGGAGATATGATTGAACACAGTTGTGAACTGGCGCAATACCTTACAACACACATACAAAAAACCGACAATTTAGAACTGATGGCACCTGTATCACTCAACATTGTTTGTTTTCGCTATATCGGTGATGGTTCACAGCAAGCTCAAGCTTATGATGCCATCAATCGTGCGATGATTTGTCACATTCACACATCAGGTTTGGCTGCACCTTCCTTAACCTATTTGAATCATCGAGCGGTCATCCGTGCTGCTATTGTCAACCATCGAACACAAATCAAAGACATTGGCAAACTCCTTGCTGCAGTCCAGCAAGCAGCCCGCGTCTGCGATCAAATACCGCATTAACGATTGGAGTTTTCATGCCAGCTTCCGCACATTCCTACCCACTTATCCCCTTGATGGGCTTGGTAAGCCTTGCGCGCCATGCTATTAGTGGTAAAGATTTAACGCCCATCGCTCAACAATTGGTAACACGTTTTGAGTCCAGAGAGCATGATGCCAGTGCCTTGATGGATTTAGCCACCATCCATTTTTTAATGCATAGCCCTGAAACAGCACTAGAATTTCAACGCACTGCCATGCAATTACAATCGCGTTACACGCTTGCCAGTTCCCCAAGTGCTCCCACCATACGTTTGCTTGCCTTGCATGGTGATGGCGATTTAATGGATAATTTACCGATCGAGTTTTTACTCATTGGTAGTCAAAGCATTCAAATGGACATTCACTACATTGCGTTGGGTGATGAGCTTCCCAATGATTTAAGTCATTATGATCTATTGATGTTAGCCATTGGCGAATCAGATCGAAATAAACCCTTGTTACAGCAATTGCACCAACAATTACAGCATTGTCCTATTCCCATCATCAACCAAGCAGCATATATTATGCAGACCACGCGTGAAGATGCAGCCGAAGCTTATAAAGATTGCCCAAACCTGATGATGCCCATGGCAACCCGTATATCCCGTGAAGATGTTCAAGCCATGAGGCAAGGTGAAGATACAGCATTTCCCATCATTATTCGTCCCGTTGCATCGCATGCGGGATATGGTTTAGTGAGACTGGACAGCCCTCAAGATATTCCAGCTTATCTTGCTGAACAAGCCCAAGATACATTGTTTTATACATCGTCTTATGTTGATTACAGCTCTGAGGATGGACAATTTCGCAAATATCGCGTTGTTTTGATACAAGGACAGCCATTTTTAGTGCATTTGGCTATTTCATCCCACTGGCTTGTCCATTATCTCAATGCCGACATGGTGGGTGATTCCCAAAAATGTTCCGAAGAAGCCGAAGCCATGCAACACTTTGATGAGGCTTTTGCTAAAAAACATGCGCTTGCTTTTCAGAGTATGTATGAAGCTTTACCACTGGATTATTTGATTATTGATTGTGCTGAGAGCGATGATGGTCAATTATTGATATTTGAAGTCGATACGAGTGCGATTGTTCATGATATGGATTCCATGGATATTTTTCCATATAAAAAGCCACAAATGCGCAAAATATTTGAAGCATTTCAAGCCATGCTGACAAAAACCATTGCCCATTGAATGATGTTCCTAGTTTAAGTGCCCTGCTAATTCAAGGTAAGGATGATCGTTTAAAACTCGATGAACACGGTTACAATAGTTATGGTTGTCAGGCCAAACCCAAGCCCAATCTGCTTCGTTTTGGCTCATCCACAGCAAGCAATATTTCATCCGAACAATGGATATATGCGCAGAGATTGCATGCAAACATGCTGCAAGATGCCAAAAAAACATGTTTAGCGAACGTCCAACAAGCACACACACAAATCATCCTGAAAAAGTTACGGCAAACCTGTCATCTAGCCAAAGATACGGATATACAACTCGCTGATTCTGGGACGGCTGCACACCAGCTTGCCATGCAACAATTTTGCCGTAAAAAACCGCATGCAGCATGGCATATCATCATGGTAGATGCGCTAGAAACAGGGCGTGGTGTGCCCAAAGCATTATGCCTTTCAGATCACAAGATTACCGCTGAAAATATTGCCATTCGCCAAATATCAGGTGAGCCACTGCCTCCCCATCAGATTCAGAAAGCTTTTGAACTAGCCATTCAAAGAGCGCTTCAAAAAGACCTGCAAGTTGTATTGCTGATGGTCGATGTATCCAAAACAGGATATATTGCCCCCTCACTGGCGACTGTTTTGGAGCTTCGTCAGAAATATCCCCAACATATCCATATTTTATTGGATGCCTGCCAATTTCGGTTCAGTATTGAAACATTAAATGACTATCTACAACATGATATTGTCATTGCCATCACAGGCTCAAAATTTCTTGCCGCACCTAGCTTCTGTGCTGCTTTACTCATTCCTCATCAAACCCAACAAGTACAAGAACCTCAAGCACTGGGTGTCTTACTTCGCTGGCATTTAGCACTAAATACCTTACAAACATTGAACACCCTTTCAACAGACTCATCTGCAACATTGATGCAAACATTGGCATCTAACATTCAAAGTCTCTTGCAACAAGATAAACGATTGACCGCTTTACCCACGCCTTCGATTCAACGCCCACAACACGATCAAATACACTGGCAAAACTTGCCCACTATTTTTCCTTTTTTTATAAAAACCGATCAAGGGTTTCTTTCTCATCAACAGGCTTTAAGCATCTTTCAAAAGCTGCAATGTGATAAGAAACAACCCATTCAACTGGGTCGCCCCATGCCTTTTGTCATCAATCTTGAGCATGAACCAGTGGGTGTTTTCCGTTTGTGTATCAGTGCCCCGATGATGATTGATATGGTTGAAAAAGAAGCCTATCAAGACATCATTGAACACGTCGTTTATATTATACAGAAGCTTAATGAGATGCTCGTACAAACACTTACAGAATCTAGGGGTGAGTGATAAGCCCTGTATGAAAAAATGCCATAATTGACAAAAAATATAGAAATTTATTAAAATGACTTGAGAGAGTGTGTTTTTCAAGACAAAATAACGGCGTGTACTCTTTATTCTTTATGTCTTTAAATAAACTTTCAGGTGTTGGCCCTGCGTTAGAAAAGCGTTTGGCTGCGCGTGAT
>JAUZQS010000125.1 GCA_030950875.1 Mariprofundaceae bacterium
GCTACATGTTTGACGAAAGTCGGTTCATTGCGTTTGCCGCGCATAGGAACAGGTGCTAAATATGGCGAATCAGTTTCAATGAGAATGGATTCTGCGGGAACTTTGGCCGCAACTTCACGCAATGCATCATTGCGTTTGAATGTGACGTTGCCTGAGAATGAAATCGACATGCCCATATCCAAGGCTTGTTTTGCAGCTTCCCAGTTCGATGAGAAACAGTGCATGATGCCACCACAGTCTGTAATATTTTCTTCTTTTAAAATGCGAAGTGTCGCTTCATCGGCATCGCGCATATGCACGATAACAGGCTTATTGAGAACATGAGCAGCGCGTATATGGGTGCGAAAACGTTGCTCTTGGACTTTTGGGTCAACATGAGCACGAAAGAAATCCATGCCTGACTCCCCTACTGCCACGCATTTATCATGTTTTGCAAATTCACATAATTGATCCACTGTTGGCTCGTTATTCACCTCATGATTTGGGTGTACACCAACAGAAAACCACACATTATCACGTGATTCTACTAACTTCATTAAACGTGGTGTTTGCTCCAGTTCAACTGCGACGGCAACAATACGGCTTACGCCTTCGTCTCGCATACGCGCAAACACATCATCGCGATCATCATCAAAATGTTCGAAATCAATATGACAATGGGTATCAAATAATTGCATGATCTTATTTTTCCATGATGCCTTGTAAGTGTGACAGTGTCACATATTCAAGGTTGTTTAAATTATGCTTATTGCTTAACACGGTAATGGCTTCACGCCCAGCATCACCCAATTCACTAACCACCAAGTCCGCACCTTCAAAATCTTGCTTAGCAGTATAATCATTGACAGTAATCACGCATTTTAACCCTGCGGCTTGTGCTGATAACCATCCATTACTTGAATCTTCCAAAGCCAATGTGTTTTCAGCTGTCACACCCAATGCTTCCATAGCATACAAGTAAATATCAGGTGCAGGCTTCTTGGCTGGTACAATATCCCCTGCTGCTAGCACGGCAAAACGATCAAACCATTCTTTTCCTAACGAGTGTTCAATCAAGGCATCTAGGGCTGCAGGTGTCGTGGTCGTAGAAATACCCAACGTAATACCTGCTTCATAGGCTGCTTCTAACAAGCGCAATACACCCGTGCGCAAAGGAATCAGTCCATCAGCAATCAAGGTTTGGTAATGAATGGTTTTACGCGCATGTAATTCAGCAATTCTTTCATAAGGCATTGCAGCCATGCCACCACGCTCGATATCAAACTGCATGCGCTCTTTACCACCAGTGACCTTTAAAAGCTCGCCGTATGTCGCCACATCCCAACGACGCTCAAGCCCTGCTTCTTCAAAGGCCATGTTAAAGGCAACACGGTGACCATCACGTTCGGTATCTGCCAATGTACCATCCACATCCCATAAAATACATTTCAATTCAGCCATATTTTTTTCTCCTATCGAAGTGTGATACTAGCCCCTATCATTGCGCCATGGATACAGACATCATCATAACGCCCGACATTCAAACAGAAAAGCCTGCATTGAAAAAGCCGCCTATGTATAAGGTTATCATGTTTGATGATGATTATACACCCATGGACTTTGTGGTAGAGTTGTTAATGAAGTGCTTTCAACATGATGAAGACAGCGCCACGCGTGTCATGATGCATATTCATCAAAAAGGACTCGGTATCTGTGGTATTTACCCAAAAGACATCGCAGAAAGCAAGGTGGCACAGGTAGAAGATCATTGCCGCAATGGTGAATATCCATTACGCTGTAGTTTTGAGCAACAAACGGACGACTAGACAAATATAGCATGAGTCTTGCTAGTTGTTCTTGAGTCGTGCAATGCTTGGCCGATAGATGAATGATATTAGTTTGAAATAGAAGGTGAAGAATATGGGCATATTAAGTGAAAACCTTGAACAATCATTAAACGATATTTTTCGCGTTGCACATTTGCGCCGCAATGAATTTGTGACGGTTGAACACCTGCTGTTGGGTTTACTCGACAATATGGAAGGTAAACAGGTTCTAGAGGGTTTGAGTGTTGATATCCAAGCCTTACGCGAAGAAATTGAAACTTTTATTCAAGAACATATTGTGGTTTTGGCAGATGATGAAGGTGAAACCGTTGCCAGTGTCGGTTTACAACGCGTTATTCAACGCGCTGTTATGCATGTACAAGCCGCAGGAAAGCAGGAAGTCACTGGCGCACATGTACTGGTGGCGATTTTCTCAGAAAAAGATTCCCATGCCGTTTATTTTCTAAATCGTGCAGGCATTACCCGCCTTGATGTTGTAACATTTATATCACATGGAACGTTAAGTCTTCCTGATAAATTAGGCGAGCAAATTAGCTCCGATGAGCAGACACAAAAAGATAGTGATGCCTCCCCTTTGCAACGTTTTTGTATCAATCTCAGTGAGCGCGCCCTAGCTGGAAAAATCGATCCATTGATTGGGCGTGATAATGAGTTAAATCGTTGCATGCATATTCTATGCCGCCGACGGAAAAACAACCCGCTATTGGTGGGTGAAGCAGGCGTTGGTAAAACAGCTCTCGCAGAAGGTTTGGCATTACGCATTGTACAACGTGAAACACCTGAAGTCTTGCATGATACCAAGGTGTTTTCATTGGATATGGGGTCATTATTGGCAGGTACAAAATACCGTGGTGATTTTGAAGAACGGTTAAAATCTATCCTTGGAGCCATCGAAAAAGAAGACAAGGCCATTTTATTCATCGATGAAATTCATACCATTATTGGTGCAGGGTCTGCCAATGGCAGTGCCATGGATGCCTCAAATCTACTCAAGCCTGCATTGGCGAACGGTGAGTTGCGCTGTATAGGGGCGACAACCTACCAAGAATACCGTCGTGTATTTGAAAAAGAATCAGCACTCGCGCGCCGCTTTCAAAAGGTTGATTTGGAAGAACCCAGCATTGAAGATACCGTAGAAATCCTTAAAGGTTTAAAGAGCCGCTTAGAGGAGCATCATGACATTCACTACAGTCAAACAGCTATTCTAAGTGCTGCTAAATTGGCATCACGGTATATTCAGGATCGACGTTTGCCTGATTCTGCTATTGATGTCTTAGATGAGGCAGGTGCTGCAGTTCATTTGAAACCCGAAGGAAAACGTAAAAAACAAATCAATATTACAGATATTGAGGCAACAATTGCCAGCATGGCTCGCATCCCTACCCGTCAGGTTTCGTCCAGCGATAAGCAAAGCCTCGAACATCTTGAACGTAATTTAAAACTGGCTATTTTCGGACAAGATAATGCCATTGAAAAACTATCTGCCAGTATTCGTTTATCGCGTGCAGGTCTATCACATCCCGACAAACCCATTGGCAGTTTTTTATTTTCAGGCCCTACAGGTGTGGGTAAAACTGAGGTAGTTCGCCAGTTGGCTCGCATTATGGGCATTAAATTGATTCGCTTTGATATGTCTGAATATATGGAGTCACACGCAGTTTCACGCTTGATTGGTGCGCCTCCAGGCTATGTCGGTTATGAGCAAGGTGGTTTACTCACTGATGCTATCAATAAGCACCCTCATGCGGTTCTTTTACTCGATGAAATGGAAAAAGCCCATCAGAATTTATTTAATATTCTATTGCAAGTCATGGATCATGGGAAATTAACCGATAACAATGGTCGTTCTGCTGATTTTAGGCATGTTATTGTAATTATGACTAGCAATGCAGGTGCCTTTGAAATGCAGCAAAATGCCATTGGTTTTAAACCCCAATCCAATATAGGGCGTGATGAAGAAGCCATTAAACGCCTGTTTACACCAGAGTTTCGCAATCGTTTGGATGCAGTGATTCCTTTTGCATCTTTGGATAAGGATACGATCTTGCATGTAACGGACAAATTCTTGGTTGAGCTTGAAATGCAGTTATTGGATAAAAAAGTTGAGCTTGAAGTTAGTGACGAAGCCCGTGCTTGGTTGGCAGAACATGGCCATGATCCACAGATGGGTGCAAGACCAATGTCACGCTTGATTCAGGACATCCTGAAAAAGTCACTGGCAGATGCTATTTTGTTTGGTGAACTACAAAAGGGTGGCAAGGCTCATGTAATCCTTGAAGATGGAGAGATAAAAATTGAATACCCCTCTACTGTCGATGCATGAAACCGAAAAAAGAGCCAAAAAACTATACGGATGCATTCCAATATGAAGGTAGCGCTCCATTAAGCATTGAAATGCAGCCGATTGGTCTTATTCATAGTCCCTTTAAAGAGCGCTTTACTGCTCCTCGTCAGCCAAATTCATCAACCCCAGCCAAAGGGCGAATTGAATTAAATGGCGGTTTAAATTTTGAGCAGGCTTTGTCCGATTTGGATAGTTTTACGCATATTTGGGTCATCTATTGGATGCACCTTAATCAAGGTTGGAATCCCACAGTCATGCCACCACGCGGATCAGATGTTCGACGCGGATTATTTTCAACCCGTGCGCCCCATCGCCCCAATCGTATTGGTTTGTCTGTTGTAGCATTAAATGGCATCAAAAAACGCACGTTATTTATTGAGGGGTTAGATATGCTCGATGGCACACCCGTATTGGATATTAAGCCCTACTTACCTTATGCCGATAGCATTGAAGGGGCTTCACATGGCTGGCTGGATCCTAATGCAGCCTTTACGTTTTCTTCTACATTCAAATAACATAGTATCGGCATTATATGACGCAAGAAAAGCATACATATACTTTCTATGAAGAAATTGGGCGTGGTGGCATGGGCATTATTTATCGTGCCATCCATAACGATACAAAAGAAGAAGTCGCTATCAAAGTACTTCACCCAGAATTAGTCCATGATGATAAACAAGTAAAACGCTTTGAAAGAGAAGCTCGTTCACAAGGTAAGATAGAACATCCTAATGTCATTCGTTTTATAGGTGTATATAAACATAATGAAAGTTTGGGAATTGTTATGGAGCTGTTGAAAGGTTGCTCTCTTAAGCAATATGTTAAACATCATGGCGCTCTAAGCGCAGGCGAAATTCATACATTGGTAAATGAGCTTATTCAAGGCCTTGAGTCAGCACACAAACAAGGTATTACACACCGAGATTTAAAGCCTTCCAACATATTTATATGTGATGATGGCTGTATAAAAATCATGGATTTTGGGCTAGCAAAAAGTAGCATAGTTCAAGATGACATTACTGATTCAGGCAATAATCCCGTAGGCAGCTACTATTTTATGGCTCCTGAACAAGTGCTTGGGCAAAAGCTTGATGAACGCTCAGATCTGTACGCCATCGGTATCATTCTATTCAAACTAGCAACATCTCACCTGCCTTTCACAACAAATGGTGGTGGCGAATTTGAGATCATGGAAAAACAAGTTCGGCAAGAGCCTCCCAAACCACAAGATATGCATGATGGTGTTTCAACGGTGTTATCCGATATCATTCTCAAGCTTTTACAGAAAAAACCTGAACAGCGTTTTCAAAATTGCCAAGAATTATCCCAGGCCTTGCTTGAGTTGGAGCCCAAAGAATCGCTTTCACTCAGTGGTAAAAGTACGATTAAACATTTTTCCGATTTGCAATATCACCCCAATCAAACAGTAAGCACGGTCCCTTCTGCCCACTTTCATGAGCCTAAAGAAGCCAAAGAAGAGATCGTCAAGAACACCTTGCTTTGGGCTTTTAAAAGCATGTCTCCGAGCATGTCTGACATACCGCCCTTAGATTTAATCACGCCTCCACCCATCGCTGTAACAGCATTGCAACATTTACGCCAAGGAATTGCGACCATCGCCCCTCTTCCTGAAATATGGCACCAAATTCAAAACACTTTAAACAATCAAGATGCCGCAGCATCCGACCTTGCCAAGTTGGTTTCAAAAGACCCTATTTTGACGGCACATGTACTGAAAATATGTAATTCGGCGGCATATGCCATACCAGGCAGTCCACCCGTAACGCATATTGCTCTGGCTTTAACACGTTTGGGCATGGATGCAGCGCAAGAAGTTATTTTGCAAATGCTCATGCCTGAAATTGGTAATGAAACATCACAAGACGATGTGCAGTATTTGTATTTTCATGCTCAGGCTATTGCTTTATTGACGCGCACCTTAAGTGAATACAGTCAAATTGTAGATCGTCAGTCGGCAAGCTTGTTCGGTATGCTGCATGATATTGGTAAGTTGGTTATTTTGCATATCGAGGATAAAGATAAACTCGATATACTCCGTGAAAGCATTGCCCAAGGTACACCTGCTTTAAAAGCAGAATGGGATATCTTGGGTTATACACACATTGATGCGGGTATGATGTTGGCTCTGCACTGGAAATTACCACGCAGTATTCATCATTTTATTTATTTTCACCATCACCCATGCTGGCATCGTATCGATTCATGGCCAAATGATGTGCAGCCTGCCATTATGCTTATACATCTATCACACATTATGCTCTCAACCATGCTTGCCGATGATGATATGCCCAACATATGGCAACAAAATATGCGCAGTCATGTACCAGAAAGCAAAAAGCTCCTACACCGTAGCCTGCACTTACCTGTAAGTGATGTAGGATTTTATAGTCAGATGGAACAAGA
>JAUZQS010000126.1 GCA_030950875.1 Mariprofundaceae bacterium
TCTTATTTAAAAATCTTTTCATTTACTTGTTATATTGGGGTTTTCAATGCTTGAAATTATGCGCAACCAAGCACAATCATGGCTAGCCAAACTTATTCTTGGCGGCATCGCTCTTTCTTTTGGATTATGGGGTATTGGCGATTATTTCACAGGCAGCCGCGTTGCTTATGTCGCTGAAGTTGACGGAAAGCCAATCAGCAACCTAAGCTTTTCACAAACTTACGAGCGCCAACTTAACAGTTATCGTGCCATGCTAGGACAACAATTTTCCAAAGCACTGATTAAGCAACTGGGTGTAAAAGACAACACGCTACAAACCATGATTAATCGTCAGTTAATGCTTGATGAAGCATCGCGTATGGGGCTTGTTACTTCTGATACAACATTGTTATCCTATGTGCAAAACAACCCTACCTTTCAACAGGCGGGCAGATTTGACCCGCAACGTTATCACACATTCACACGCAACATGGGCTTTGCAACCACGCGCGATTATGAAGATGATACCCGTGTAAACCTTATGATTGATGCTTTGCAAAAAGCCATCGTTGATTCAGCCCAAGTGAATAACGAAGAAGTACGTGCTCAATTTGAACTTGAATTTGCACAGCGCACGATTGCAGCAGTCATGATTGACCCTAAAAATCTCATCAAAAATATTAAAATTGATAAGGCCGCTGCACAGGCTTGGTATGATGGTCACAAGCAGGACTATCGTTCTAAACTGCAAGTAAAAATCGATGCCGTTGAAATTAATCCTGTCGAACTTGCTAAAGATATCCGCATTGATGAAGCCGATATTGCCGCTGCCTATGAAACCCGCAAAGCCAACTGGACTGCGAAGGGTGTGACACAACCCCTTAGTGAGGTTCATGATGAATTGCTAAAGACATTAACAATCGAGAAAGCACGGGATGAAGCTTACGAATTATCGCAAGATTTAGATAATGCGTTAGGCATGGAAGACTCGCTGCAAGCTGCCGCCAATAGCCTTAACCTTACCGTTTATAAAACGGGTCCTATTGATGTCGCCAAAGCTCGCACAGACACTTTGCTTGGCAGCGACGAGAATCTAATTAAACAAGCATTCACAGCCAAGCCTGGTGATAGCATTGATATTATTGAGCTTGATGATGGTCGATTTGTTGCCATTGAATCACTGCAACGTATTGAGCCCCATCCACAAGCATTCAAGGATGTCCGCACTGAAGTATATGCTGATGCCCGCAATGCTGCTGCTACAAATAAAGCCCGCGAAATTGCTAAAACGTTGCTTGCAAATACAAACAAACTAACACCTGATGTTATGGCACAAAAAGGTGGTTATGCGAAATTCTTATCCAAACCAGTACGCCGTAATGGCCTTGGTGATGAGGCTACTTGGCTAACGCCTGCCATTATCAACGCGGCGTTCAGTACAGGTGAGAAAGAATGGGCAAGCAAAGCCATTCAAACCTCGCATGGACTAGCATTGGTTTATGTTACAAAAGCAATCCCTGGTGATGATAAAATCTTCACAAAACAAAAGGCCGTTATTGCTTTGAAAGCCACTAAAGCAAAAGGTGCTGTTCGCTTTGCACGCTGGATTGCAACTGTTCGCGATCGCCATGATATTGTTATTTACAACAAAGTTCTTGAGAAAATCTAAGCCAATATAGTCTCGCTTCTTCTATCAATAAAAAAGGCTGCTCATCGAGCAGCCTTTTTTTGGTCAATCACTTTAATCTTTATAAATGATACTTTACAGACTCTTCACGCACGGCTTTAAAGAATTCAATCGCATGCTCTGGTGGAACATCGGGTGTAATGCCATGACCAAGATTAAACACATGCCCATTACCATGTCCAAATTTCGCTAAAATAGCTTTGACCTCCGCACGAATGCGTTCTGGCTTGGCATACAACATCGTTGGATCCATATTACCTTGCAAAGCAACACGATCACCCACACGGCGCTTGGCTTCATCGATATCAATCGACCAATCCAAGCCCAGTACATCACAACCTGTATCGGCCATAGCTTCCAACCAGCCCATGCCGCCCTTCGAATATAAAATAACTGGTACTTTGCGTCCTTCATTTTCGCGGGTTAATTGTGATACAATGCGCTGCATATATTGCAATGAAAATTCATTGTAACAACTGGTATTAAGAATACCGCCCCACGTATCAAAGATTTGTACAGCCTGCGCACCATTGGCAATCTGACCATTCAAATAAGCAGCAACCGAGTCTGCCAGCTTCTCAAGCAATAAATGCATCGTTTCAGGCTCATTAAACATCATCGCCTTGACCTTGGAGAAGGTTTTAGAGCCACCACCTTCAACCATATATGTTGCCAATGTCCAAGGGCTGCCTGCAAAACCAATCAATGGCACACGGCCATTCAAATCACGACGAATGGTCGACACCGCATCCATTACATAACCCAATCCATCAGTCGGGTCATTCAAAACGGGAAGCTTCTCAACATCGGCGCGGCAAGTAATAGGATCTGGAAACTTTGGCCCTTCTCCAACACCAAAAGTCAATTCCATGCCCATTGCTTCTGGCACAACCAAAATATCCGAGAACAAGATTGCTGCATC
>JAUZQS010000127.1 GCA_030950875.1 Mariprofundaceae bacterium
GATTCCCAATACAAGCGCTTGGGAATGACGTTTTTTAGAGCTAAGTTGGGCGTTTTGTAACTGTTCAGATTGCAGCTGATTTGCCCGATATCAAGGCGAAAAAACGGAGCGTACGCATGTACGTGAGTATTTTTCAACGCCGATATTGGGTGAATCAGTGGCGAGCTGAATAGTTACCGATAATGTTAGTACTCAATCAAGGCCTTGAAGCATCATCCGCACTGCCTCATCCGCAGCATCTACAGGCATCGCAGCTTGAATAATAGGTCTTCCTATAACCAAATAGTCAGAGCCTTGTTGCACCGCCATGGCAGGGTCTGCTACACGTTTCTGATCTTGAACATCTTGCCTACCCCAACGAATACCAGGGGTCACAGTCACAAAACTATCACCACAAGCCTTTTTGATACTTTCAACTTCATGCACACTGCACACCACACCATGCAACCCAGCATCACGTGCCAATAGGGCACGCTCAACAGCAACAAGTTTAGCTTGTTGGGCTGGCATATTATCACTTGTTAAAACCGTCACTGCTATCAATTGCATATCAGGGAATGCTGAAGCAGCCTCTGATGCTCGCTTTAGCATTTCAGATCCTCCCGCAGCATGAACATTCACCATCTGCACGCCCAAAGCTCCGGCACTCTCGATAGCCTGCGCCACTGTATTGGGGATATCATGAAACTTTAAATCCAAGAACACCTTATGTGATTCTAACAATTCCCGCACCAAAGCCGTGCCTTCTGCCACAAATAAACGCAAGCCCACTTTGAACCAACCGACATGCTCGGCCAATTGATCTCGCAGATGCAATGCTTGTCTTGCATCAGGCATATCCAAGGCAACCATCAAGCGCTGCCTCATATCTCCTTCATTCATATGCCGACCACCCCTTTCGTTAACTTATCACCTTCAGTAATCGCCGACATGCTCCCCCACTGATTACACTGCGGACACTGCCAACGCATATCTACTGTCTGCACACCACACTGCGTGCAGCTATAATGTTTCATGGTCACTCGCCATTTTTTTGCTTGCTCTACAAAGAATTCATCGCTATTCATATCCATCGCCGCCAAACGAAGGGACTCTCGCAAACCTGCTGGAACAAAGGACATTTTTTCTCGCAAACAAATCGCTGCGTGAACGTCATGTTTGGCAATCTCCTCCATCCAAGCCAAAGCCAACTCATGATCATGCTGCTCCTGCCAATAAACCATCAGCTCATCGGCACAAGCATCACTTTGTAATAATAATGGGGTTAATAAGTGTAAATAATCTGGCGTCTCACGTTGCATCACAGACAACGTATGCTTTAGCTTTTCAACATCATGCTTTTTAAGCGCCAATTCCACCAATAGTATATAAGCATGACCACAGTTTTTTGCTAAATCCAAAGCATTATTTATATATTCCTGCGCGACATTATATTGCTCATTCTGTAACGCATCTTGTGCCATTGCACACCATAAATAGGCTCGATGCAGGCCATCTTCATCACCTTCCAATCGCTCAATCCGTGATAATAGCTCTTCAGCCTTCAACCATTCACTACTTTGTTCGCGTATGCGTAACGATGCTGTTAAAGCATTCAAATGGTCAGAACGAACATCTAATACCTTTTGATAATGGCGTAAGGCTCGATCTAGCAGACCACCTGTTTGGAAATCTTTGGCTAAAGCAAAATGTGCTTGCAAATAAAGTTCAGGAGATACATCAGGACGCGCTAGAATATTTTGATGAATGCGAACCGCACGGCCAATTTCCCCATGCGAACGAAACATCTCACCCAGTGCCATGTACACATCCGCAGCTTCAGAACGAAGCTTTGCCACCTGCACCATTTCCTGCAATGCGAGATCTGGCTCATCTGTTAATAAGTAATTGATACCACGCAGCAACGGGGAAATACGCTCATCATGTTCAATATTCGGCAGTTCATCATCATCCTGCCATTGCCGCCAAAACAACACCCAGACAAACAGCAGCCCACCCACCAATAAAATAAATAGTAGCGCCGTCATAACATGCCTATCTGAGAATAAAACCTGATATTAAACATCATCCTGCAAAGGTATATTACGGAGATTTTCAACCTCTTGATGCAATACGTTATTTTCTTTCCGCAATTGCGAAATTTCTTGTTTATGTTTTCGCCGAGAAAAGCTTAATGAAAGCATGCCGCCTGAAAAACCCAATATAAAGGCAATAAAAACTGGCATATAAAACGGTATTTCCTGACTCTTTAGTCCCAGCAAAGCCACATTAACCAATGCTAAATTCGACAATGCAAAGGTAATAAAAAATGCTGTTAATAAAGCCATAACAGCAATATTAAGCCAATGTTTTCGCCCCGAACTAAATACAGACATCGTAGTCATGCGTTTAATTTTTGGCATCAACCCGTTCACGCAACTCTTTTCCAGGCTTGAAATGCGGCACAGCCTTGGCTGGCACATGTACAGATTCGCCAGTTTTAGGGTTACGACCTACACGCGGCGAACGTTTTTTCACTGAAAAACTTCCAAAACCTCGTAATTCCACACGATCGCCTGCACTTAAAGCCCCAGAAATCGCGTTAATCACCTCATTCACTACAACTTCAGCCTCACGCCGTGTAATCTGACCATGCGCTTCTGCAACAATGTCCACCAATTCAGATTTGGTCATACCACCTCCCACCTTTGAGCTTGAACATCTACAACATCCAAGCAAGCCATCAAAAACGTTATCATTTACGTTATCATTTACGCTACAATATCTTACTTTAGCCTATCCAACACCTATTCAGCAAGTAATGGCTATTTTTTACCCAACAGCTTGCGCTGTAATTCCAATGCCAATGCAGATGGCGCATCTTCAGAACTAACTGATTGGCTGTACTCACGTACGGCCTCGCGTTCTTCATCATTTAAGAATTGACGAATCGATAGGTCAACCTGACGACGCTTACGGTTCACATCAATCACTTTGGCCTCAACTTCATCACCTTCTTTCAATGCAGGCAAATCTCTTGGCACTTCACGCAGTGCTAAACGTGCGCGAACATGCTCTGCCAATTCAATCCATACCGCGCCAGTAGCAAGCTCAACCACCTTCCCTTTTACCACAGCACCACGTTTTACGCCGGCAATAAAAATTTCAAATGGATCATCCGATAACTGCTTGATACCCAAACCAATACGCTGTTTACTAACATCTACACCCAATACAACACATTCAACATCTTGGCCCTTGCTATAAGATTGCATCACATCTTCGCCAGCTTCAGTCCAAGATAAGTTGCCAATATGAACCAAACCATCCAGACCATCCGCCAAACCAACAAAGAACCCGAAATCTGTGATATTACGAATTTTACCCGTGACTTTTGAGCCTTCTGAGTGCTCTTTCATCCATGCCTGCCATGGGTTCTCAGCAACTTCCTTCAAACTCAAACGAATGCGGCGCTGCTCTGTATCAATTTCTAATACCGCAACATCAACCACATCACCTTCGGCCAACACTTCCGTAGGCTTCACATCTTGACGTGTCCAACTCATCTCAGATCTATGAATCAAGCCTTCAACACCTGCCTCAAGCTCAACCACAGCACCAAAATCCAATAGTTTCCGCACCGTACCCGTTAAACGCATACCTGCCTCATAGGTGTTGGTAACATGTTGCCAAGGATCTTGCTGTAGGTTTTTCGTAGAAATAGAAATCTTGCCTGTTTCAGCGTTCAATTTCACCACTTCTGCGGTCACAGTTTGACCAATACTCAACATTTCTGATGGATGATTAATTCGGCGCCATGCCATATCTGAAACGTGCAACAAAGCGTCCACACCATCCAAATCGACAAAAGCACCAAAGTCCGCCAAACGCTTCACTTCACCACTAATTTTATCACCAAGCTTCACCCTATCAAAAAATGCAGCGCGCTTTTCCGCAGCTACAGCAGCCAAAGGCTGTTTACGCGATACAACGATATTGGCTGGATAATGGGTCGCTTCTAGAATGGCTACATCATAACTATTGCCCAGCAGCTGCTCCGCACCCATACCTGCATGCGTATCCACTTCTGAACGTGGCATAAAGGCTTGCAAACCACCCAAGTCCACACGAAAGCCACCTTTCACTTCTGACGTTACAGTCACATTTAGCGTTTTATTTTCCGCTACAGCAGCATCCACCATCGCCCATAATTCACGACGTTTACCTTCCAAAACAGATAAGCGTACAGAACCACCAGAAGATACCACAACCGCTTCAATTTCAGCACCAACAGCAGGAAGTTCCTCGCCTAAAGCAGTAAATTCAGCTACTGCAATACTGCCTTCATTTTTAGTGCCTATATCCATAATGACATTTTCATCGTTCACTGCCACAACAACGCCACGAATGCTTTCGCCTTTTTTCAAGCTCGGCTCTTCTTTCAATGAGGCTTCAAACATTGCCTGAAAATTCTCTTCTTCTGGAATCGCGCTTTGTTCGCTAACTTGTTCTTCTGACATGACTCTTTCCACCTGTTTATTAAAAAAACTATAATAATACTTAAAACTTTACACAGCCTGAATTAAATTTTTACGCTCTAAAATCGCTAAAATACGATCCACCACTTCATCCACACGCATCGTGGTAGAATCAACTTGAATCGCACCTTCAGCTCGTTCAAGCGGCGCACATTCACGCCCAGCATCACGTTCATCACGTGCCATCAATTCATCGGCTACCTGCTCAATGGATAATTCCTTATCTTTCACATGTAACTGCGCCCAACGTCGCCTTGCTCTTTCACGCTGGCTGGCCGTTAAGAAAAACTTCGCATGCGCATCTGGCAAAACCACCGTGCCAATATCACGACCATCCATCACACAACCAGACAACGCTATATTGCGCTGCACATCAAGCAGTAATTCTCGCACCTTGGGATAATGAGCCACCTGCGATGCCAAGCCTCCGACATCCTCACCACGCAGCAAGGAAGTGCAATCATTGCTTTCAAAAAAGATCCCTTCTACACGCCAATTCATCTTGGGCAGTACACCGCCCAACACTTCTAACACCGCCGCTTCATCTGATAAATCAGCAGCTGCTTGCCGCGTCTGCCAACCTGCAAAACGATATAACAGCCCTGTATCCAACACAGGTAAACCTAATTCTTCGCCCACAAGTTTTGCTACAGTGCCCTTACCTGACCCAGAAGGTCCATCCATCGCAATTTGTAGCCCTTCAATCGGGCTCCAGTATAAACCTGACATTTACTTCTCACTCCAACGCACATTCATGCCTAAAGATTGTGCCAACGGCACAAAATCAGGGAATGATGTGGCAATCGCTGCCGCGTTCTCAATCGTAATTTCAGCTTCGGAACACTGTGCTGCCACCGCCATCGCCATGGCAATGCGATGGTCTCCACGCGCATCCACTATACATCCACCGTGCAAACTATCGCCCTTGATAATCACGCCATCATATTTTTCCACAACACTTGCCCCTGCCGCCTGCAAAGCCACTGCCATCACAGCAATGCGATCCGACTCCTTCACCCGCAACTCTTCGGCCTCGCTTAATATAAATTCACCCTCAGCCAGACTTGCTGCTGCAAACAATACGGGAAACTCATCAATCGCATCAGGTACATCAGCAGGATTTACCTCAACACCATGTAAACCACGATACCGCACATGAATGTCTGCCACAGACTCTTTGCCTACCCATGCCTCATTTTCCAACAACATATCACCATTCATATCTGCCAAAATACGCTTCCAACCATTACGCAATGGATTCATACCAATACGCTCCAAAATAATATCAGAGCCTTTAATCATTGAGGCCGCTACCGCAAAAAAAGTCGCCGATGATGGGTCGGCAGGAATATAAACAGGCTCACTTGGCGCTGTTAGTTTGCCAGTTGGTTTTAAATGGATCTGTCCATCAGCATCCACCGTTATTGGCTGCCCAAATAAAGGTAGCATACGCTCAGTATGGTCACGTGTTGGTCGCGGTTCAGACACAATTGTTTCACCATCGGCATACAAGGCCGCCAACAACACACATGATTTAACCTGTGCACTGGCAACTTTTGAGACATGCCGAATAGCTTTTAATTTCCCGCCTTGAATGTTTAACGGCAACAAATCACCCTCTCCAGACACCGAGGCACCCATCTTACGCATAGGATCAGCGACCCGTTGCATAGGGCGCACTTGCAACGAAGCATCACCTGTTACCGTAACCTCAAAACCCTGCCCTGCAAGCACGCCCATCATCAAGCGCACACATGTTCCTGAGTTCCCCGCATCAAGAATGCCGGCTGGTTTTTTCA